>JASJAN010000014.1 GCA_030066985.1 Desulfobacterales bacterium | reverse complement strand
AATTTATACGAATTAAGTGCACGCTATTGGGACAAATTGTGTTCATAAACGGACATAAGTTTGAGCAAACGAATTGGCAAAAAGCAGGCAAAAATGAATTGGCACTTTTGTGTTTTAGGTTTTTAAATAAGTCAATTGACAAGAAATTTTAAACGTCATGAATATTTTGACATTGTTGATGGGATGTATGATGTTAATTTGAAATGCAAAATTTAGAAGGAGTTTAATTTTGGAAAGAAGTAATGATTACAAAAAATTGGCCGGCAGTTATTTTAATTTTCTGGCCGAGCGCTTTCCAGTGATGTGCGCCAGTGATGAATTTGATTTTTTGCCTAGAGCTGAAAATGCCGCACGACATTACGACAGACTCGATCATATTGAAGCAGACGCGATTGAAGAATCCATCGCGACGTTAGAAGGTTATCAGCAGCAATTTAAAGAGATGAATGACGAGAGGGGAGATCTCGAGCGTTTCATCGATCTTAAAATGCTGCAGGCCAATGCAGCCGGTATTCTAATCGAACTGGCTACCAAACGTTCTTGGCGGTATAATCCATTGCTGTATTTAAAGATTGGCTTTATCGGCTTGGACCATGCGTTGAATAAGCCAGCTGAAACCTCACAAGAAGTCGCCGATAGATCCTTATCGAGACTCTCATCTATACCGCATATTCTCAAACAGGGTGCCGAAAATATTCGATCAGTGCCGGAAACATACTATCAAGCGTCTTTGCGGATGACGCAAGATTGTAAGCAATACCTGGTCGAAGTTGCAAAGACACTGTCAAGGCGATTTGCCGCTCATCAAAATCGGATATCCAGGTTTATCGATTGTGTCGAAGAAAGCCTAAAAAAATTTCACCAGTTTTTAGCTTCCCATTCTCCCGAGCCCGATCGCCAATTTGCCGTTTCGACTTTAGAGACGACTCTAAGAAAACACTTTTTATCAGCCCATTCGCCTATGGACATCTATGCTATTGCCATTGAAGAATGGCATCAGATTTTAGATCAACTGCAACATCTGCAATCCCAAATAGATGAGACCAAAACCTGGGATCAGCTTTATCATGAATTCGAACCGTATCAAGTCGCTGAATCAGAAATTGTGGCCCTGTATGAAGATGAGATTCAGCGGTTGCGGGATTTTTTCAGTCAAAACGGTTTCAGTGCTGAATTGTTAAATGCCCCCGTCAAGATTAGATACACCCCCACGTATCTAAAGTCCGTTCGGAGCTCGGCTTCTTTTGCAGCTGCATTTAGTCAAGATCCACTGGAAGAGAGCTATTTTTATATTTCGACGAATTTTCCACAACATAACAGTCAAGAAACCGACCAGCATCTGCAAAGGCGTTTGAACCGTGAGTACAAAATGTTGACGGCGCATGAGACCATTCCCGGGCATCATTTTCTGGATTCATTTCGCCGCAAGCTCAGCAATCCCATTCGCCGGCAGATCGAGTCACCTCTGTTTTATGAAGGCTGGGCCTCTTATGCAGAATCAATGCTAGTTGAGTACGATTACTTAAATGATCCTACAGAAAGGCTCGTCAGTTTGAAGCGAGAATTATGGCGGGCGGCACGTTGTCAAATCGATGTGGGATTTACCGTCGGAAAACTTTCCGAACAAGCGGCTATAGATCTGCTGACTACCTGTGGATTTGATCCAGCAGAAGCAGCAAGACAACTGGACCGCTTTCGCTTAAATCCAGGGTATCAATTATGTTATGGCTATGGCAGTCATCAATTCAAACAGTTGAAGCAACAATACGGGCATCTTTCCAAAAGTAGGAATTTCTACCGGTTTCTTTTGGAAGGCGGTGAGCTTCCATTTCATTTGATTGACCGGCGATTCGAAAAACAGCATCAAAGGGAATAAATGTTGGAAGATTTTAAAGGCTTTCATTCAGAGTGGAATCTAGTCAGTCCGGGGGGGTGGGATTATCAGCGTCTGACTCAAATTATTGGCCGTGCAGTTTGGTTGAAACTGAATGCGATTCGCCCCTCTAAGGTGAATTTGGATTTTAATCATCCATTGTTTTACCCTGTGGATGGCTTTGCAATGATGCTGGCTGATGCCCATCGGACTCGCGCAGGACGAAATCCCGGCCTGATTGCCATTGTTGCCGAAAAGGAAACACTGGATGATGTGATAGAAAATCGTAACTTGGCCCGTCGTCTCAATGAAATCGATGGCATTACTGGTCAATTAATGGCTCCCGAAGAGCTTGAAATTAAAAACGGGCGAGTTTGCTGGCAGAATAAACCGGTTTCGATTGTCTTTATGGATTTCAGTACAGACGTCCTGCTGAAAATCCATCGCAAATCCAACTTGGATCCACTTCTCCAGGCAATCAAGGAGCACCGCGTCATCAATCCCCGTGGTATTGAACCGCTAAATGTGAAAAGCGTTTTTGAAGCCATTAGCGGTTATTGGCATGATCAATTTGATCCGGAGATTGTGAGGCGAACGCCCTGGACCCGGCAATTTTTTGAGCGCCGGACCGAGGGGCCCGATGGCAACAAAATCGATGATCTTATCGAATGGACACGGAACAATTGGCGCAAATTGGTGCTTAAACCGGAAACTGGATATTCAGGTAAGGGAGTAAGGGTCGGTCACACGAATGACAGTCTGGATGAAGCCGATGATGCCATTCATCAAGCTTTGTCTAAAGGCAATTATATTGTTCAAGAAAAAATTCCGTTAGCGCTCTGGGCGGAAGAAATGCCGGTACTGGAAGGTGAGAATATTTTTCTTAAACTATTCCAGACCGATTTCCGTTGCATGATCGGGCAAAAGGGCCCGCTGGGGTTTATGGCCCGATACGGCGGCGTTCCAACCAATGTTGGCAGCGGGGGCGGCTTGCAGCCCCTGGCTGTCCTCAGTTCGGATATGAATATCAGAGAAGCGGTCGACCGCATCAATGACTTTATCATGGGCATCAACCCGGCAGATGTCCTGGAAATTCTTGAAGAACAGGATAAACTGAGCATGGGCAGTCATTTTACCTATGTGCTGGGCCCCGTTAAAATCGCTATCAGGCCACGGATCATCAAGCCCATACAGATCAAAGCTTTGAAAACTTATGCCATTAAATTGTGGTTGGATTGTCTTACCCTGGAAAAATTGTGGCTGGCCGGTGAGTTGGCTGATTTGGTTAATCTTGAAGGTAAAGCACTTGAAATGGCTCACCTGCAACCATGGAGTGGGACGCCGGCGATCATCGCATCTGACGGTTTATTCAGTTTCGGGGCTGAACCTCGTCCATCATAGGATCGAAAGTCCAGTCATTTTGCCAAACGAATATATTTTTCTGCAAAAACAATCGTAATCAACCTAAATAATCACGACTTCGATACAATAAGGACTCACTTTTACTCATATCTAAGTGCATCTACCGGGTTCGCCCGCGCGACGCGAATGTAATGATAGCCGGCAGCTAAGAAAGCGATTAACAGTGCCGCTAGTGCTGTAACAAAAAATATCAGGATATTGATAGTTGAACGATAAGCAAAATTTTGGATCCACACGTGGATGAAGGCCAATGCAAGCGGTATCGCTAAAATGGAAGCCAGAAGCATCAGATACAATATCTCTTTGAATAACATTAAAATGATCCTGGTGGCCGATGCACCATGGATTTTTCGAATAGCGACTTCTTTGATTCTGCGGGAAGTGTTAAATGAAGAAAGGCCTATTAGTCCCAGGCATGAAATGACCACGCACATGAATGAAAAAATATTTATGAGCTGATTTTGCTTTCGATCGGCATCATAGAACCGGTCAAATTCTTCATCGAGGAAGGAATACTCAAAAGGGTAGCCGGGGTGTATCTGCTGCCATTTTTCCTGCAGGATCTCCAGGGCCTGTATCACACGATCTGCTTTAACGCGCACAATCATACTACCGCCGATTTTTTGCTGCAAGCTGAACCACATCGGTTCGATTTTATGATGAAGGGAATAAAAATTAAAATTTTTGACGACTCCGACAACGATACCCTTAAATCCGGGTTCATCCGGCAGTCCTCTTGTTAGACGCTTGCCAAGAGGGTTTTCCCACCCCATATATTCAACGAATTTTTCATTAACAATAACTGCATATTTCTTATCAGACGGCCGGTTTTCGTCAAAGTCCCGGCCTTTTAACAGCTCTATCCCCAGCGTTTCGAGAAAATCATAGTTCACCAAAAACCGATAAAAATTGTGTTCTTCCATGCCATTTTTACCCTCAACACTAATCAGGCCTGTCCAGGCCTGGCCGGGTCGGGTATGAGCGGTGGTCACCGCAGCAATATCTGGATAACGACGCAATTCTTTCACTATGGCAGGTATGTTTTCAAATTTTGCATCGTCAGGAAGCTTGATGGAGACCACGTTTTCCTTGTTAAAGCCCATTTGGCGGTTGCGCATGTAATCGATCTGGTCATTCATAAATAGTGCGAAGGCGGCCACAGCGATAGAAATGATAAATTGAAAAGTTACCAGCGACCGGCGGATCAGAGATTCGCTGTTTGTGTATTTGAGTGTGCCAACTAACGTTTTGACCGGCAGAACGGAAGAAAAATAAAGCGCCGGATAAAGACCTGAAAAAAGACCGACAAAAAGCCACAATAACAGAATGCCGTACAGGAAAAAGGGATTGTTCAATAGGGTCAATTTTAAAGAACCATTCAAAACTTGTTTGATAAATGGCGTAAACAAAATCAACTCAACCAAAGCGACTGCAATCAGCAACGCAATCAATGTGGCCATCAGCGATTCCGCCAGCAGTTGAAAAACAAGATGTCGTCTGCCAGCGCCGAGGATTTTTTTTATGCCGATCTCTCTGGCCCTGACAAAGGCCCGGGCGGTTGCCAAATTAATATAATTAATGCAGGCTAAAATCAGGATAAAAATGCCGATCGTGAAAAAAGCATATAAATAAGACTTATTGCCTGTTGGGTAATCAAATCTTAGCTTCGGACCATAGTGGATATCCGCAAGTTTCAGGAAAATTGGATCATAGGTTTGATGGTATCTTTTTTCTTCCTCGGCGATGTATCTCTTGCGGAAAGATTTGAATTTTTCCATGAAATTTTGAAGGGAAAAACCCTCATCAACAAGTAAAAATGTGAAGCAATCCGCTTCCATGAGGGGCAGGTTGTCAAAGTCCACTTTCGGAGCAATGACGGATAAGCTGGACATGGCGACCATGGCATTTAACCGCATGTGTGAGTTGGAAGGCATATCTTCAACCACGCCAGTGACTTCACAATCATATTTATTAACTAACTGAATGATTCTGCCGATCGGAATTTGATCACCAAAATATTTGCGGGCAAGGGTTTCAGTCAATACGAGGTTGCCCGGCTCTTTCAGGCAGGTGGCCGGATCACCGTATATAAACTTAAAAGAAAAAATTCGAAATACACTCGGATCGGCTAAAGCAATATTATCTTCGAAAAAAGCTTTTTCCTGGTATTTGAACAAAACATCGGAATACGGCTTTATCCTGGCATAATCCTTAATTTGCGGATACTCATCCTTTAAGCGCTTACCGATCGACCAGGAAGACTGGGCATATTTTTCAGATTGGTCATCCATGGTGATTTTGATGCCCAATCGATAAATTCGATCTGCATGTTCATGGTACAGATCGTAGGTCAGCTCATTCTGTAAATACACCATGATAATAATGCAGCAAGCAATACCGGTGGACAAACCCAGCGTATTAATGATGCTGTGCAGCTTATCTCTGCGCAGTAGCCTGAGTGCGAAAATGATGAAGTTCGAAAACATAGTTTATAAAGCTATATAGGTTAGCGTGTTTTGTGCTGCGGCTTGATTGTTGTCGGTCTCAGTCTGCTGACTTCTAGCGACCTTGCAGTCTGAAACGCGAAACCTGGTACCTGCAACTCGCAATGCACAATCTGGCACCGTTAACTCACAATCGCTGAGATTGGGCGCATATGTTTGTCATATTGTTCTTTCAAGTTTTCAGTAACGACATGGCCGTCAAACAGATGAATCACTCGATTGGCATAATCCGCATAGACGGATGAGTGTGTGACCATTACGACAGTGGTGCCTTTTTCATTTAAATCGACCAGCAATCTCATGATGTCGTCACCATGGGTGGAATCCAAATTGCCGGTGGGTTCATCCGCCAGGATGATTTTTGGATCAGTGATCAGGGCTCTGGCCACCGCTGCGCGTTGCTGCTGCCCCCCGGATATCTGCTGTGGGAAATGGTTTTTACGGGGAATGAGTTCAAGCTGTTGCAACATCTCATGAACGACCCTTTTGCGCTCTGCTGTAGAGACGCCCAAATACAACAGCGGTAATTCAATGTTTTCAAAAACGGTGAGCTCGTCAATGAGGTTAAAGCTCTGGAAAACGAAACCAATGTTGCCTTTGCGCAGATTGGCCCGTTTTTTTTCGGAATATTTTGAGACTTCTTCACCCATAAAATAATATTCACCGTTTGTGGGATTATCGAGCATCCCAGCGATGTGAAGCAAAGTCGATTTCCCGCAACCCGATGGTCCCATAACGGCCACAAATTCACCTTCCTGCACCTCCAGATTGACGTTGTTCAATGCGGTGGTTTCCACTTCTACCGTGGTGAATATTTTTGTTAGATTTTTTGTCTGAAGCATAATACCTCCCGATTTATTCGATTGGAATGAATACAGTAGTCATATTTGAGCAAGGGATGTGCCAGAATATATACAGGGTGATAAACCTGAAAGGCTAAGTTGGAAATTATTGAATTATTTATAAATCTATTAATTAGGCGCTATGGGAAAGATGTAATTCCGGAAGCCGAATTATTATTTTTAATATTAAGTGTTCGATTTTAGTACATGAGGTGTACGAATACGGACAGTTGTGATATTAGAGAAATGAGAACATACAGGTGTAAGATTTACTCGTCCGATAAATTGAAACTGAAAATACAAAATAATTACAAATAACTACAAACCACAATTATCGCCTGGAGTTATAAAAAATAGGACTTTGATATAGTTGGAATGAATTTAGCACTTAAAGTCACAAGAAACATGTGCTCGCATTTTGGACCTTCAACCATCAACACAGGATAATTTAGATGGCCAAAAATATTGGCAAAATTCTGATCGTAGATGATAATGAAGATTTGCTGCTGGCGGCCCGTTTATTCCTCAAACAACATTTTTCATTGGTCCACACCGAAAAAGATCCAGAAAACATTCCCTCATTAATGAAAAATGAAAATTACGATGTCATTCTGCTGGACATGAACTTCACCATGGACGCCACCAGCGGGGTTGAAGGGTTTATGTGGCTGGACAAGATTTTACAAATAGACCCGTCAGCAGCCGTCATATTGATCACCGCTTTCGGTGACGTTGAGATGGCCGTAAAAGCCGTTAAAGCGGGTGCGATCGATTTTGTGCTCAAACCCTGGCAGAATGAAAAACTGCTGGCCACTTTATCATCCGCTTTAAATCTACGGTTCTCAAAGCTTGAGGTTGATCGATTACGTTCCCAACAACGTCAACTGAGGGCCGATATCGATCAACGCTACCTTGATATGATCGGTGCCAGCACAGTAATGCAACACGTCTTTGCCAACATTGAAAAAGTGGCTGCAACCGACACGAATATATTGATTCTCGGTGAGAATGGCACTGGTAAGGAATTGGTGGCCAGAGCGCTACACCGCCGATCTCAGCGTGCTGATGAGGTATTTATCAGTGTGGATATGGGCGCGATTGCCGAAAGTTTGTTTGAAAGTGAATTGTTCGGGCATATGAAAGGCGCTTTTACCGATGCCAAGGAAGACCGCCCCGGACGCTTTGAGCTGGCTTCCGGAGGGACCTTGTTTCTAGATGAAATCGGAAATCTGTCGATGGCCATGCAGGCCAAATTGTTAAATGTTCTCGAAGCTCGTAAAGTGACCCGATTGGGATCCAATGTTGCCCGGGATATCGATATCCGCCTCATATGCGCAACGAATATGCCCATTTATGATATGGTGGCCAAAAATGAATTCCGACAGGATCTACTGTACCGCATAAACACAGTTGAAATCCAGTTGCCGCCTTTGCGGGATCGAGAGGAAGACATTCCATTGTTGGTCAGTCACTTTTTGGGCAAATTCTCTAACAAATATCAAAAAGGCATCAAAGGCGTTAGCTCGGCCGCATTAAAAAAATTAGAGCGATATCAATGGCCGGGAAATATTCGAGAATTAATCCACACTTTGGAGCGGGCGGTTATACTGGCGGAAAGCCAATTGTTACAACCCTCCGACTTTTTATTTCCCGAAATGGATAAAGAGATTGAAGGGGTTATTTTAGACAACTATAATCTTGAATCGGTTGAAAAAGCCGTGATCCGAAAAGCGCTAAAAAAGCATAGCGGCAACGTCTCCCATGCAGCCAAGGAGCTGGGGTTGACAAGGACGTCGTTGTACAGGCGGATGGAAAAATACGGCCTCTAAAACTGGTTTTAAAACCCATCTAATGCCCGAATGCTAAGTTTCCCCGATAAATCGGGATCACCGTCTATTTTTATGAAGATTAAGGTGTGCGTAAAGCTGACTCAAAATGCTCGAATACTGACGTGTATGCTCCACTTTTGAGTCGGCTTTCGCCTGTCTTCGGGCATGATCTGAGATTTTAAAATCAGCTTTAAATTCAATATTAAAAAAGCGATTTTATGAGACGATTTGAGGCAAATTGTATCATTCGGGTGGTGTTACTGGTAAGCTGCATTTGCCTGCTGGCCTATCTCTTATTCAGAACCGAATTTATTGCCGCGAGTATCTTTATCGGTCTGATGATCGCTTATCAGGTTTATTCTCTGATCCGATATCTCACCAAAACCAACCGTGATTTAAATCGTTTTTTACTCTCTATCAAGCATTCTGACTTCTCACAGTCCTTTGCCACTTCGGTTGAAGGCTCAGGGTTTGAAGAGTTGAATACGGCCTTTAGCGAAGTGACCAAAGAATTTCAGAAAGCAAAAATTGAAAAAGAGGAGCATTTTAGATTTCTGCAAACCATTATCGATCATGTCGGGATTGCTTTGATTGCCTTTAACCCGGATGGCCATGTGGAACTGATCAACAATGCCGCTAAAAAACTGTTAAAAATTCAACGTCTGCACAATATAGACGATCTTGAACAAATCAGCACCGGACTGGCGGGGAAGCTCGGCAATATTTCACCTGGAGATAAGGATCTGGTCAAGTTAAAGCAGGGCGATGATTTGTTGCAGCTCTCCATTTATGCAACCGGATTTATTTTACGGCAGCAACAACTCATTTTAGTGGCCATGCAAAATATCCAGAGTGAGCTTGAAGAAAAGGAAATGATCTCCTGGCAAAACCTGATTCGGGTTCTCACCCATGAGATCATGAACTCCATCACACCGATTGCTTCATTGGCTTCAACTGCCACCGATTTACTGAAAGACGATAAAGAATGCAAAGTGCCTCAAGAGCTCAATGAAGTCATTTCTGATGTGGGTCAAGCGGTTAAGACCATCGAAAAGCGCAGTAAAGGTCTGATCACCTTTATTGATAACTACCGCAAGCTAACCCGCATTCCCCAACCGGATTTTAAGATCGTACAGGTTAGAGATCTTTTTGAACGGGTTGAAAACTTGCTGGGCGATCAAATCGAAAAAAACGCAATCCAGTTTAAGAGCGAGATCGATCCTGAAAGCCTGAGCTTAACGGCAGATCCGACCTTAATTGAGCAAGTTCTCATTAACCTTTGCAAGAATTCCGTTGAAGCTGTACATGGCGTATCGCATCCCAAAATTAAATTAAAGGCCGGTTCAGATGGCCTGGGGAATCCGGTAATAAAAGTCATTGATAACGGCAAAGGTATTGCCGCAGAAGTTGCCGAAAGAATATTCATACCTTTTTTTACCACCAAACCAGAGGGCTCCGGTATCGGTTTAAGCTTATCCCGGCAGATCCTTCGACTGCACAAGGCGACCATTGGTGTTACGTCAGCACCAAATCAGAAGACGGTCTTTAAGTTGCAATTTTGAAACTAACGTGTCCGCTAAAGCGCTGCCCCTAACAGAGAGGATGGGTGTGCCATCATATGTGGTTGGGTATTCAAAAAAGACCGGATTCTAAACCTCGCGTACCAAGTCATGTGCGGTTCATACTTTGTATCGCGCTACTTTTTACGATCATTGCATGCACGACGCAGCGTCGGGTCATCAAAAACGATACCTTAGATGATTGGGACGGCCGTCGAATGCAGTATAAAAATCTGTTTTCACCCAAGTACCGCTTAGGAGAGGAAACAGCGTATGACCGCATTGATTTTTTAAAACCCCACGAGCGAAAACCTTACAAATATCGATTGCTCTCGGACCCCAGAGGCGGTGACATCGACCGTACCCTGGGCTATAATCCATCTGATTACACGGTTGAGCCGGATGTCAATAGACTGAAAAAGCCGACTCACGACGTGCAAATCACCTGGCTGCGGCATGCATCTTTTTTGGTCCAGCTCGGCGGAAAGTACCAGATCCTGATTGATCCCTTCCTCGAAGAGTTTGACGGATTGGCCGGCCGACTCGGAAAATTTAGCGAAATCGGAAAACTATATGCTGAATCGCCGCTTGCCACCGAAGACATTCCATTTTTTGGCGAATCTAACAATTCCATAGTAGACCGGACGCTTGTCGTTGCGATTTCCCATGATCACCTTGACCATTTGAACTTTAATACCCTTAAGAAATTGCCTACAAAAACCATTTATTATGTTCCCCATGGGGTTGAAAATGAATTTCCAAGGCAATATCTTGATGTCGTCGGAATGGATTGGTATACCTGGGATACGATCGGCGATCTGACCCTCCATTTTCTGCCGGCCAATCACGGCTCAGGCCGTTCCATGTATGAACGGAATCAAACTCTGTGGGGGGGCTGGCTTTTTCAATGGCGCGGTTATCGCATTTATTTTGCCGGTGACAGCGGCTACAGCGCTGTTTTTAAAGATATCAAAAACAAGTTGGGTGCGGTTGATATCTGTCTGATGCCAATTGCCTCATGGTACTGGCGGCACAGGCATTTTACCCCCGAGGACGCGATTCAAGCTGCGCAGGATATAGAATGCAAGCTATTCATTCCTTGGGGATGGGGCACCTGGATCATCAGTATGGAACACATTCTGGAGCCCCCGCGTCGCCTGCAATATGCTTGGGACCAGATCGAGCCTCCAAATATGAGGCTGCAGATGCTTAAAATGGGAGAAACTTATTCAATCGGGTTGCTCGATTAGAACCCATGTGTTATCTGTAACAGATTAAAATGATTCGCAATTAAGACCATTCCGATTGTTGGCATTAAATTTACTATGGAATGCATATGACCCGGCTAATAACACTCATCGTCATGTTGATAAATATGGCCTTTATTTGCGGGTGCAGCATCATCATCGGCGCCATAGCGGCTTCCCAAGATGAACCCACTTCTCTTGTCGTGACGATCGAATCAGACCCCCCAGGTGCGGAGATTTATATAAACAAAAAAAAGGTTGGAACCGCTCCAATCAAGGTAACCATTGAAGGATTGGCCAAAGAACACAGAATAGTGTTTATCAAAAACGGTTATCAGACCAGAATTGAAAGGGTATCGATCACTCCTGATCGTCAGTTAGACAAAAAAAACCTATCTGTGATACGCTCCGACGGCACATCCTTTGAGGTTGGAGACCAGACCCTGAATGTCATTCTACAGAAAGAAGAAATCTTTCCCTGATCAAGTGAGCTTATTCAGGAATTAACACCAGATCCAGCCGGCCTTTCTTTGAACCCGATGCGGGATAATGCTGGGTTGTAAGTGTTTTGAAGCCTTTAGCGCTCACACGCATGTGAATATGCGGCGGACGACTGAAGTATGATGGCGGCAGATGGCTTTCAAAAGTGTATTCGCCCGCTGCATTGGGAATGACGGTGGCGCGATAATCATCTTTATAATCCCCCTTCGGACCTGCCATCCACAGTTCAATATATGCCTGCGGGATTGGGGCACAATCCTTTGTCGACATGACCGCGCCACTTAATTCATATCCTTTGCCGACACTTTCCCGTAAGGGTGCTTTGGGTTTATAAAAAGGCCCCAGGGCATCCGGTGGCGTGGGGGCGCATCCGATACTGTATTTTTTTTGCTGGGCAACCATATGGGAATCCTCCGCAAATACGGAATGTATACATAGGATCGGTAGACCTATCACTATAAAAAGCAAAATGAGACTTCTTGCCCGGGCTGATGGGTACCGACACTTACTGGCAGACGATTTTTTCATTTGATTATCCAGTTCTGTGTTTGCTGAATGATATCGATCATTGACCACTCAATAATAATAGTAAGTCGTGTTGCTGAGGATTCAATTGATGACCGCCTGGTATTCTTCCAGGGGCAGGGATAGGGGAGAGTTATCCACAACCGGATGTTTGACATCTGGCATGGCACCGTACAAGTAGCGAATGGATGCTTGTTCGGTAAACGCGTACTGGGTGACAATTCGAATCGTTTGGGAATCATGACGATAAACATTTTGAATGGGCATCGGGTTGTCATTAACAATGATTTCCCATCCGCTGATTCCAGTAACCGGTAAAAAATCATTGCCGCCACGGTGCTGGATGATAATTTCAATCGTGCGCTCATCGAGACGACGGGCATAAATGACTTTTGGGCCCCGATGGTATTTTTCCTGGTCCAGCACGTAAAGGGCTGTTTGCGCCACTCTGTTGCCTAATGCAATATAGGCTTTTGGTTTGAGATGCTGTCGACCGTGGTTTTTTAGATCAAGGGTTGTGGCTGCTAGGTAGCAATCGATAACGTTATCCGCGACCTGTTTTTGTGCATTGCGAATGTCCTGATGAGGTTTATCTTTACCGCCGGGACGCTTGATCATTCCGACCAACAGAAATGGCAAATGCTCGCGGTTGGAGCCGTTGTTAATATCCTCTCTGACCTGATTTTCGATAAAATGGGTGAGGACCTCGACATATTCTTTCTGGGTGACGGTACCCCGGGCGGCGTCGGCTTCACCCTGGATCCAGATGATAAATTCCAAGGCCCCGCCGGCGGCGGATACGGCGCTGACAAAACGGCTATAGATTGAATCCGGCGCCGTGTCGCCCCAATAGCCCGCGCCCCAGTCAGCTTCTTTTCGCAATCCCGAGCCATTGACGGCAAAATCAAGCAACCCGACCGGAATCCCCAGGCGCTCGATGATGCGGTTTCCAAAAGCGATGGCGGCATTTCCTTTTACACCCAAAGGAGACCAATCCCTGTTGTTGTATTTGCGCAGCAGTGAGTGTGCTTTTAAATTTTTGCCAGTGTGAAACCATTCCTTCATATTCGACTGCCCGAGACAACCGATGAGAATTCCGATGCCCCAACGGTGTTGGCCGTTATCAAAAACCGTATGATCACGGCTGCTGCGGACCTGCAGGTTATACCAGCCCCCTTGGGGTACCTTTGTGAGTTGGCCCACAAAAATGCCGTTTTCAGGTGAAGAATCGATAACGGTCCAGGTAACAATCTCTGCGAGCGTATCGCTGCGAACGACTCTGGCCTCAATCGTGTCCAAAACCCCGTTGTAGGTGCCGGAAATGACAATATCGGCACTGTCCCCTTGACGCTGGAAAATGCGTCCTTCAGAAAAATCAGTTAATCTGATCGCAGGCGCGGTTGGAACCGCAACCGGCAGACGCTTGGGTTTCAGATTTTGACCTTCTTTTTCAATAGCACTAATGGTCGTGTCTTCAATTTTGCTTTGAGCAGGCGCTGCGGATGGTTTCACCGAATTTGAATCGCGCTCTTTTTCTTCAGGAATAGGAATTTGATCAGTATGATCATTTTTACTTATGACCATTTGATGGCCGACTTCTGCAGGTAGGTGGGGCTTGTCAATGGTGTTCTTGGCATGCGATTTCGTTTTGGAAATATCAGCGTCCTGCTCGATAGTGGCCTTGCTTTTCTCTGCATCAGGATTTTTTAACTCGGCTTTTGGTTTTGCTGGTATTTCGGTTATCAGAGTTTGGGTTTTTTCGGGCACAACTGGCTGGGGCCGGTCGTTGAAACTGAGTATCTCAGCAGACTGAATCAGCAATACACCGGGTTTGCTGCCCGGTGTGATTTTCAGCGATAACCGTGGCTGAAACGGAAGCGGAAAATACAGTTCAGTGAGCCCTTTTTTTAATGTCTTGTTCGTTACCAGCAGGGGGTGGGTGTTATATTCGATTTTGAGATTATCCGCGTGGGGTGCGCTAACGCGAAGTTTCAATATACGGAATTCATGAGGATCAGATCCCACAATGGGCTCAAGGATCAGACGGGATGCTTCACCCACCGATTTTATCTCGAGACCTTCTGACTGTTTTTTGAAAGAGATCTTCTCCAGCGGTTTGAATGTCTCCAAGTCGACAGGGTCGTATGTCGAAATCCGGATGTGCCCGCCAAATGTTGCAAAGATCCAGTCAACCTCCAGGTGCAGCGATGCCAGCTTGGATTCAGCTTTTTCGAGCACAATTATATCGGCGGTATGCCAATTTTTCACATGTTGTCTGGATGGAAAGCTATCGGCATCAATTGCTGTCAGTTGGCTCAGCATTTGGGACAGATAGGGAACGAGGGTGTTTAAATAACCATCACCGTACACAATCGCGATAGGACCATCAGGTTGTCCTGTAGATGTCAACTGGATGGGCGTATCATTTGAGATTCTCGTATTCAAACCCAGCATCCATTTGGCAAGATCAACCTGTTTTTCTGGATCTTTTTGTGTCAAATCAACACTTCGATTGTCGTCATCGGTTTGTCGGATCTTATCGGCAATGGCTTCAGCCGCAACTTTAGCACCCAGCGTATTCCAGTAGGCACTGGTGGGATCGTAGAGCCAGCGATCACCGGTTTTGGCATTCCGCATGCGTTCGTCTAATCTGATAAAACCGTTTAGCGGATGACGCTTAAAGCTTTCCAGGAGCAGATCATAATGGCTATGACGACATATTTTGTCTGAGGGAATAAAACCCAAAAACTCGGGATAAATCGTTGATTTGTTCGGTGCGACTGCAAACAGAAAATGACGATCTGCGGATGCGAAGATCCGCTCGGTGGCGTGAAGCGATAGGGTCAGTTGTTCGATTAGCGCAGCGTCGTCACACGCCTCTTTTTGAGCATCGACAATAGATTGCCGGCTGTAGAGCCATCCCCGGCTGCCGACGTGCACAGTCGCGGTGTCCGTCATGCCGAATAAATGATAATCCAGCCATCTTTTAGCTAAAATCAGTGGATCGCGTAACGAAAAACTGTCGTTAAAATACTGGTCGAAAGATCGATAGACATCATTTTCGAGCAACGTACGACCATCAAAGCGAGGCGGCTTAAGACCGATACGTTTCACATCGAAATCCAAATCCAGCCGCATCAGCCATGCTGCTGCAGGTGATAGCAGTATTAAAACAAATATGATGGAAAAAAGCTTTTTCATGACGCGATTAAAACCGGTAGTAAATGAAAGGACTGCTGGCGCCGCCGATTATCATTGCGGCGCAATAGGGCAGCAGCAGCAGGATCATGATGACCCCTGCCACAACCGGAACCGGATCTTTCTTTTCTAAAATGGTTTTGATGATCGATACATCGGCGGGCAGGAAAAATACCGACAGCGCCGACAACATGAATAAGATATTGCGATAATTCAATGCCCGATAAAGCTCATAGGAAATGGGCAAATCGCTGAAAGTGAACATCGCGCTTAAAAATTCAATGGCCTGGGACAAATTTTGAGATCGAAACAGCACCCAACCGACCATTACAATTAAAAGGGTGACAAGGCGACGGATAAACCTGTATCGAGCGTGCGATAGGTCGCGCAGACCGCACAGACGTTCAATGACCAGAAATCCCCCGTGGTAAATTCCCCAAAGCAAAAAGGTCCAATTGGCACCATGCCACAGACCGCACAGCAAAAAAACGATGGTCAAATTCAGGCAGGTTCGAGGTGTTCCCTTGCGATTGCCGCCCAGAGGTATATACAGGTAATCTTTGAACCATCGACTAAGGGTGATATGCCAGCGTCTCCAAAAATCAGTAATACTTACGGCGGAGTAGGGGCGATTGAAATTTTCGGGAATGCTAAAACCAAACAGCATTCCCAAACCAATGGCCATATCCGAATAGGCTGAAAAATCGAAATAAATTTGAAGCGTATAGCCCAGTGCGCCCAGCCAGGCGATTTTGGTATCCAGCATTTCCGGTTTAAGGCTAAATACCGCATCCGTGATCTGGCCTAAGGAGTTGGCAATGAGGACTTTTTTGGCCAGTCCCCAGCAAAACCGAATAATGCCGTTATAGAAACTGTCCCATGATTCCTGTCGCCCTTTTAGCTGATCTCTGATCGTGCTGAAACGCACGATTGGTCCGGCAATCAACTGCGGAAACATGGCAATATAGAGCGCAAAGTCCACTAGGTTGCTTAGCGCTGGGCATTTTCCGCGATACACATCGATAATATAACTGATCTTTTGGAAGGTAAAAAAGGAGATGCCAATCGGTAAAGCAACGGCCTGCCATTCAATTGGCGGATGCTGCCATATTCCCAACATGTGGTTGAGTTCTCCCACAAAGAAATTGGCATATTTAAAGTAAGCCAACAGCCCCAAGTTCACCATCAGCGACATACTTAGCCACAGTCGCTTGTGGGCATGCCGGCGTTCAATAAGCTGCCCGAGCACGAAGTCCGCCAGAGTCGACAAGATTAAGATGAGGAGGAAACCGGCGGCGCCGTATAGGTAAAAGAGGTAGCTAAAGCACAACAGTACGGTGTTACGCAGCCGTTTGGGCGCAATCAGTTGTTGCCCGAAATAAACAAGAATGACCGCAGGCAGGAAGCCAAAAAGAAAAATTGTAGTTGAAAATACCATTTATAAATGTACCGAAGGGTTCCGAACCGTTTGCTATGCAAGGCGGCCAATGACACTCGATTGTAGTTTGTCAACGGCTGACTTTATAACAACGGTCTTAGTTGTCGGCTAAATCACCTGACATATGAAATAGTAACCCAAATTGCACGCAGAATCAAAATTGTTTAACAACGTCCGGGGATTTATCTAATGATGGCATCGGAGTGTCAGGGTGGGCTTAGGGAAAAGACATGTTCTGTGCCATCTCGGCCTTTGATCGGAATGCTGCCAAGATCTTGCAATCTGAAATCGTCACCAATCAGTTCAGCCGTTTGGGAGCAGATGACAATTTTATCAGGTACATCTTTGTTGGCGATGCCGGATAAACGAAATGCCAGATTGGTGCAGTCGCCGACCACAGCCAGATCGGCTGAACGCGATCCAAAATGTGACAGTGTCACTTTGCCGGTCGTGATACCCCAACCCATTTCCAGTTCTGCGGCAGCGGCATTTTTGCCGGACAGTTGTGACCGAATGCCATGGATGGCCTGACTTTGTTGTATGGCCGCCTGACAGGCCAAAACAGCCTGCTGGCGCATCGGCTCAACATGATGATCCCAGAAAGCATAAACAGCGTCACCGGCGTAATCCTTAATGGTGCCTTTGTGCGCAACGACAATTTGACTAAACGCTTCAAAGATTTCCTTCATCAGCGCATACACATCTGCTGAAGCTTGGGTTTGGGAAAACGTAGAAAATTCGCGAACATCAGCGACGACGTTGGTCACCACCACCTCAGCGGGTGTTACCACCGTACCTTCGGTCAATATGGCCCTTTCTTGGGTTACGGAGTCAGTCGCGAGGGAATATACCTTTATAGAGACGCCACCCACGCTGATCGTATCTTCATCGGCCAGATCGCTGGTTGCGCCAGCAGCCAGTCGAATACCGTTGACCCAGGTGCCGTTTTTGCTCATGTCTTTGATTTTTAGTGATTTTGCGCGACGAATAATGACGGCATGGTCTCTGGATACCTGGGCATTGCACACCAGTATTCTTTTTTGAGGATCGATACCTTTACAGCTTCGCCCAATAAAAATCCTATCAACGATTTCAAGACGTTGGACCTGCTGGTTTTCGTCAAGCCATTCTAAATAAGGATTTGACATATTTTGGCCTGCTTGGGTGTTGATCTGGGGGCCACTTCAAAAGACGTTAAGGGACAGCGACCAGCACAACGGTAATGTTGTCTAAACCGCCAGCCGCCTTGGCAGTTTCAATCAGGCTATCCGTCTTGTGGTTGATATCAGTATCGGTGCACAGAATTTCCTGAATCTGATCGTCTGCTACCATATCGGTCAAGCCATCTGAACACAGGAGATAAAGGTCGGCAGGATGTATTTTTCCTTTTAGCAGATCAATGGTCATCTCTTCTTTTATGCCGACGGCTCGAAAGATGACATGACGCATGGGATGATTTCTGATGTCTTCTTCAGATATCAAACCCTCTCGAAGTTGTTGTTGGACAAGGGTATGGTCTTCGGTAAGCTGCTCAAGTTCGCCGTTTCTAAGACGATAGGTGCGGCTATCACCGATATGGCCCAGAATAAAATCGTTATCAAAAAATGCCAGAAGTTCTGCAGTGCAACCCATCCCTTTGTGGTCAGGATTTGCAATGATGTGCTCTATCATTTTCTCATTGGCAGTACTGTAGGCTTTTTGTACCCCATACAAAGTGTCTTTTTCAGAGCGGTTGCGATGACCAGAAAAAGTGTCGAGAGCCGCTTGAGCAAAAATTTCACTGGCCACCTCGCCGGCGGCGGCACCGCCCATTCCATCCGCAGCCAGGCAGAAATCTAGCTCGGGGCTCACCAGGAAAACATCTTCATTATTCTGGCGTCGCAATCCAATATCTGTTTTTCCGGTAAATAATTTTTCGGCCATACGGGAGTGCTTCCGACTCTGTTCAGTTTTTAATTAAAATTAACGAGCTCAGCTATTTATATCGGCGATATTCAACGCAATCATTAGAAGGTTTTGAAGTCGTTTATCTGTTGTTAAGAAATTGTTTCATAAAATTGGATAGATCGGAGGTACCATAAGCTGAATTCTGCTGCTTTTTAAAGGATAGCAAATCAGCATGTATCTCCTCAGCACTTTGATACCTTAAGTCCTTTTGTTTTTCCAGACATCCCATTACAATGCGGTTTAATTCTGGTGGGATATCAGATAGAACATTGCTCAAAGGCTCTATGTCCAACACCGGAATCGTGCGAATAGCATCAACTTCATTGGCAAACTCGTAAACCCTTTTGCCGGTAAGCGTTTCATAGAAGACAAGTCCCAGAGCGTAAATATCGGCCTGATGGTCAATGTGTTCACCCAGGGCTTGTTCCGGTGATAAATAAACCAGCTTGCCTTTGACGACACCCGCTTGCGTTAAACTCGGCTCTGATCTGGCCTTTGAGATACCGAAATCACTGATTTTAACCTCTCCCTGATATGATATCAGCAGATTTTGGGGACTGATGTCGCGATGAACGATTTTAAAAGGCTCTCCGGTGGTATCGTCTTTTTTGTTATGGGAATAATCCAGCCCTTTGCATACTTGCGACATGATAAAAACGGCTATTTCCACTGGCAACCCGTGGCCAAATTCTTTGATCACTTCTCCCAGGTTTTTTCCATCAATAAATTCCATGGCAATAAAATACGCGTTTTCTATGTTGCCGTAGTCAAATATCTGGACGACATTGGGATGCTGTAATAGGGCGGCCACGCGGGCTTCCCGGGTGAACATCCTAATAAAATTTTGATTTCCCGCCAGGTGGGGTAAAATGCGTTTGATCGCAACTTTGCGGCGAAAGCCGTCTTCACGTTCATAATCCGCCAGGAACAATTCGGCCATCCCGCCACGGGCAACTTTTTGATGCAGCACGTAGGGGCCAATGCGGTCCATTTTTGCGATATTTTCTTGCATTTTTAGCGCCCGGGCTTTGGCGCTGCGATCCAATACTACCAGAGCCGCGGCCAACAGGATGATGGTCGTCAAAACGGCGGCAAAATAAGTGAAACGCAATTGATTGAGGTCACTATGCAGATGCGCCGTGGAACGCACAATACCCACTTTGCCGATTTCAACATCTGAAAAATTGATGATTTTAAAGAAACCAACAACAGGGGTTTTGTCCGTCAGCTTTCCAGAAACGATCTGGATGCCGTTTTGCGAATCGATAGATGTTTCTTCAAGCAACGGTTCGAATTTTCGATTCATCAATTCTGCATTGGTATGAGCCATTATAATGCCTTTGTGGTCCAAGATAACGGCGAATTTTAAATCTTTAATGTCGGCAAATTCCTTAACGGCAATATTGAGCGATAAAATATCTTTTTCCAGTACGAAAGGCCCGCTTTTTGATTCAAGGCTGTGGGTCTGCGCCATTCCTTGCTGGAAAAATGCTTCGGTTTTGCGTTCAAATGCAAAATGATAAACCAAATAAGCGGCAATATTGACCAGGAGCCAAACCGTCAGACAAATCGCGACCTGTTTGGGGTTGCGTTCAATGAATTTAAGCTGGGATATGCGCTTCATTCCTCTGGCAACCTTGGTAAAAGTGCTTGTTGAAATTTCTTTGACTTTAACCGCTGTCATGGTGGCTAATTCATTAACCAGCATGAAACACCTCCTTGCCGACCGCAGCGTGACACTAAACAGTCAGCTTTTTGATGATTTCGGTGCAGCGTATTATGATTCGGCGTCTGAGCCCGGATAAATCGACCGGATTTTCACGGTGCGGCTCGATCTTTTCAGGATTATCCTCAGCAGCACTTATGTTCGCTGTCGTTGTTTTGGATTCGCTCGTCAAAATTGGATCTATGTTTGAGATTTTGAAAACGGCTGCAGATAGCCGCTTGTGGCTCCCGCACAACGGACAGACAATAGAATTCTCCGTGGTGCCTGTTTCGATTTCAGGTGATGATACGCTGGATGGCAACACTTTCGTCAGCGATGACTTGATCGATGGGTAGCGGAACAGGACAACGATTCCTATCAGCAATAAACCGCTGATGATTGCAATGATGCCAAATATTTTTCGCGTTTGAATTGCATCGGGGGCTGATAAACCGATGAAAATTTCGCCAATTTTTGTGCCGCCGTAGGTAATATCTGAAACAAAATTGATGATTTTGGCAAGGCTGGTAAAGCCCCCTTCCTGAACGGAGACTTTTTCGGTTGAGCGTGTCGTTGTGGTCATGTCCGGCATCAGGTGACCCGTACCGGTAAAGGCCACAACTTTGTTGCGATGATCAACAACCGAGGCATAAAAAACACCCGGTCGACTGGCAGCTTCGGTTAATAATTTGTGGATTGACTGGGAATCTTTTTCCAAAAGCGGCAGGCTGACGAGATTTGCGAACTCATTGGTTAATTCAATGCCGGCGTCTTTGAGGCTGTCCTTGAGATGATTGACCCGCAAGCTTACAATCGAGTACACAATTAGCATGGCCAACCACCAGATGATCACCCCCAGAATCACATAACGCCAATTTAGTCGGTCACTGATTTGCCGGATGGAATCCATTTGGCGTTTCCTCCCCCCCAGATGGCCGCTCGTGCCGTTTTAGCCGTTATGTATAGATTGCGAGGATCATTCATAAAAGGGTGTGCAAGCGCATTGCCCTATTTAAATATTATGGTGCCAAATCATTGTCAAGCAAATTAACTGCTTTAAATTTTTACCATTTGAGCGCGCACGAGGTGCAGGCAACTTCTCTATTTCAACTTTGATGATCAATATGATAATATATTTGACAACCATACAAAAATTGGCCTAATGATCAAGAGCACCTCGCTTTGATATCAGGCAACCGTTCCGTAGACCGAAAGCTGAATAACCGTTAGGATATTGTATACTCAGTTTAGGTCTTGAAAGGTGGCTATGTTTTCTGATGTGATTATTCGATCTCGCAAGGACCGGGGTCATTATCCTTTCCAAGTTCTCATTATTTATGTGCTGGGATTGGTCTTGCTGTTTTTAAGCGCATGTGCGTCCACCCAAACCAAAGCAGACGCATCGCAGCCCCGTCTTTTTCGCTCAGATGACTATGTTATCTACCAGCTAAGGTCGAATCAGTCAGCGTCAGAACTGGCCGCTGAATTTCTGGGCGGTCCACAGCATGGCTGGATCATTGAAGAGGCCAATCCGGATATCCGTTTTCGTCGTGGCAATGCGGTTGTCATTCCTCTAAAGGATCGCAATCGGGCAGGGTTGCGAGCAGATGGGTTTCAAACCATCCCCATTTTGACCTATCACCGTTTCGCTGAGGAATGCAGCTCGCCATTGTGCATGCCGCGCAGCACCTTCGAACGCCAGATGCGTTATCTAAAAGATAACGGGTATCACGTGGTCACGGCTGAAGAACTTTTCGCTTTTCTCGATTATCGGCAAGGGCTCCCTCAAAAATCGGTGCTGATCACGATGGACGATGGCTATCGCTCCGTTTATACTATTGCCTATCCGATCTTACAAAAATACGGGTTTAAAGCGACAATTTTCATTTACACCAGCTTTGTTGGTGTACCCAAAACAGCCATTACTTGGGATCAGCTCAAAGAAATGAAGGCCAACGGGTTTACCATCGGTTCCCACACCATTTTTCACACCGATCTAACCCAACCAAAAGAAGATGAAACAGAGCAAGACCATGTGGCCAGAATCAAAGAAGAGCTATTCGGCTCCAAAAAAATCATCGATCGAAAATTGGGCCAAAATACTTTTTTGCTGGCATACCCTTTTGGTTATTATGATCAACGCGCGATTCAAATCGCCAGGCAAGCAGGCTATAAATATGCCATGTCGGTCAAAAGAGGGGGCAATCCATTTTTTGCCAATCCACTGGCGCTCAGAAGAGATCAAATACTGGAAAAGGACATGGAAACCTTTATATCCAGGCTCAAAACTTTCAATCCTCTTATTCTAAAGTGAGGAAACTATGAAAAAGTCCGCCGGAATTATTAGCGTTTTTCTTCTTATTATTCTGCTGGTCGGGTGCGCATCGATGGGTCGCAAATCCCCTGAGGCACTTGCCAAAGACTATACCGCCAAGGCACAGCAATTTGAAAAACAAGGGGATTTAGTTGAGGCCTTAAAGCAGTATAAGCTTGTGCTGACCGTCGACGCTGACAATCAACTGGCCCAGGAGAAAATTTCAGCCCTTGAACCCCAAATGCTCAAGCTGGCCGATAAACACTATAAAGAGGGATTGAAATATTATAACAGAGGTCAGTATGGACCAGCTCGCAAAGAATTTTTAACTGCCTTGCGCTATAATCCTGAGCACACCCGCGCCAAAACCAGACTGGCGGGTACCAGCAAAGATATGGCGCAGGTTAAACGATATATCGTGCACACCATTCAATCCGACGAGAGTCTCTCAACGCTGGCCGAAAAATATTATGGCGATTACCGTAAGTTTCACTTGATAGCAGATTACAATGAAATGGCGGATCCGACCCGTATTAGAGTTGGTCAAGATATCAAGATTCCGGTTATCGAAGGTATTCCCATAATGGCAGACCCGGGCGAAATTCAGGCAGAAGAGGGGGTGTCTGATGAAGAATTGCCCGGTGATATTATAACGGTCAAACGATATGTCCTTCATACCGTTCAGCCAGAGGAAAGCCTTTCCAAACTGGCCATGCAGTATTACGGGGATTACGGCCAATTTCCGGTGATTGCCCAATTTAATAATTTGGATGATGGCACCAGCGTAAGAGTTGGTCAGGAGTTAAAAATACCTGAGATCGAAGGTGTTCCCTTCCAGGTTGAAGGCAAGACGGTGGAAACTCATACGGCTAAGACCGCTAAAGTTGAGCCGGCAGCTGAAACTCCTGTGCCTGAACCGAAAGAAGAGCAAGTTAGCGTACCGGCAGTATCACCTGAGGATCAGCTGCTCAGCTATCGTGAGCTTGGTATCGAGCTGTATGAGAATAAAGAATATACCGCCGCCATTGCCGAATTTGATAAAGTGTTAAACGTCAACCCTGCCGATCAGACGGCTCGCAATTATATGTCCATGGCGTATCGCGAAAAAGGCCGCCAATCCTTTGAGAAAAAAGCTTACGCCAAAGCCGAGAAGGAGTTTGAGACCGCGTTGATTTACGACCAGAATTGTCCTGATTGTCAGACATACCTCAAGCAAATTCAAGAACAGAGCCGCGAGGGGCTGCGTCAAGACGCCATTGCATTATACGACAAGAAGAAATTCAAAGAGGCGATTGCCAAATTCGAAACAGTGGCCAAAAACAACCCGGACGACAAGAAAGTCCGCGAATACCTGTCAAAAGCACATTTTCAACAAGGTTTGCAGCAATTCGGCAAAGAGGATTATTTGACAGCCCGGAATGAATTCCAAACGGCGCTGCAATATGATCCTGACTGTGACCAGTGCCAGCAAAATATCCAAAAAAGTGAAGATACCTACAAGGAAGTTCATTATGAAAAAGGGCTGGCATACTTTGGGGATCAAAAATTAGCTGAAGCCATTCAGGAGTGGGAAGCGGTTTCCGCCATCGATCCTAACTACAAAGACGTCAACAAGAACCTTACCAAAGCCAAAACGCTTTACGAGCGACTGGAAAGCATCAAGCGCAGCAAAACACAGTAAGATACGCAATATTCAGAAGTCAGAGGTCAGAGGCCAGATGTCAGATGACGGAGATCAGAATAAATAAAACCTAATTATGCGTCCCAGTCATTTTTTTTGTCTTCTGTCCTCTGATACCTGAGACGGTATCTGCAATCTGACTGTTAAGCCAAAAACTGGAGTAAGGGCCACAAAAAACTACTTTTTGAAGACAGGTGCTCGCCGCTCCAAAAAGGCTGAAATGCCCTCTTTGGCCGCATCCGTACAAGCAATCTCACCAAAGCCTTTGTACCCAATTTCAAGGGCCTCATTGAAATTTTCAGCCGCAGCGCTCTCCTGAATCACCTTGACGGTCAACGATACCGCTTCTTTACTTAGCGTCTGTTTACCGGCTTTAGGCTCTGCGGGAATGTTGATGTCCGGGATGTCAACTTTGCCTTCCGGGATGGGGTTGACTTTATCCTGCAGGTCGTTGACAGTCTCCACCGCCGCTGAAATCAGTGACGGAACATCATCTACAATCTGGCTGACCATGTTAATCTCTGCGGCTTCTGCGGCCTTAAGTGGACGACCCAGGCAAATCATGTCATGAAACACCTCGGCGCCCTGCGGCCATTTACGATAGGGCACCACACAACCGCCAATACCCGGTAGAATCCCCAGTGTTATTTCAGGAAACTGAAAAGTGGCATTTTTAGTGGCCACAATATCATGACAGCGAATGGCCACCTCGAGACCACCGCCGAGAGCAAATCCGTTGACCGCGGCCACCACCGGCTTTTTCAATTGATCCATAAATACCTGCACATTGGCGCAATCACGGGCATATTGGGCTGAACGATCGGCATCGCCCAGCATTTCCGGAAATTTACCGATGTCAGCGCCGGCCGAAAAAGCAGCCGTTCCGTATCCAGTGATCACAAAACCTTTGACGGCCGGGTCGTCTTCAAATTCTTTTAGGACAGACAGGATTTCATCGGTCAATTCGTTGTTGAGGGCATTCATGGCCTGGGGACGACGGATGGTAATCACTTTGACCCCGTTAACATCATCGACCAGTACAAAGCGCTTAAAATCCTGATAGGCGGAATAGGCCTGCTGTGGCATCGGAAAACCCGGTCTATCCGACTGAAATTTTTCCATGATGCGCATGACCTCATTTTCCCCCAGATCCCGCATCAAATCCAACGGCCCCTGACGGAATCCCAGTGCCACCTGGCAGCCAAAATTCAGATCTTCCCTGGTTCCAATACCACGGTCGATAATATCAAAAGATTGGGAAAAAAGGATGCCCAGCAGGCGATCCCTGATGCTGGATTTCAGATTTTCGGGCACCTCCACCGGGGTGCCCGGGCGATGGGTGAGCCAGCGGTCCACTGAGGCCAAAATACCGGCCGGCAGGTAATGGGCGCCTTCTTCCATTTGCAGGCTGTTGGTCTCGATAATGATGGGATTGCCGTTGGCCAGGTTGAGCACGAAAAAGGGTCCGGCGAATACAAATTCTTCCGCCACTTTATCAATCTGGCTGGCCGTTGCGCTTTCCAACAAATAGGCGGATTCGTTGCACCAGTTGTCAAATATGCGGTCCAGGACGAAACAGATGGCATTATCGGTGATAATAGGGGCTTTGCCTGTTTTGGCAAAAAACCAGAACAGATAGTCCAGTGTTTCCTGACTGCCTTTTTCCCAAGCGATCACTTCAACCGGAAGACTGCGCCAGGCCGGAGCAAAAAAATGCGTAATGGATGTCCTTTCCGGTTTTTTCATATTCTGAAATATTCTGTCAGCCGGAATCGAGGAGGTGTTTGAGGTGATGATGGTGTCATCACTGACGATATTTTCCACGGTTCCAAATATTTTCTGTTTAAGCGGGATCGCCTCGGTGGCCGCTTCGATGACAAGCTGGCAGTTTTTGATCTGCTGGTAATCGGTTGTATAGACGATATTTTCACGAACGGCAGCTGCAAGCTCGGGCTTCATCTTTTTTTTCTCGATGGCTTTTTCTGTGTATCCCACAATCCTTTTTTCTGCCTGTTGAAGGGGTTTTTCAACCACATCCACTAAATACAGTTTGCAGTCCGGCATTGCACTTTTAAGATAATAGCCGATATCCGGGCCAATGGTTCCGGCACCGATCACCGCAATTTCGGTGGGTAACGGGCTGGCGGGTTCTATTAGTAAAGGGTTTAAGGCCGAGCGATAAAGATTTTTAGCAGCATCCATGGTGGACTTTCCTTTCTTATAATGGTTGAGCCCGTTACCGGTTGGCCCGTTGGCCGGTAAAAAATAGTATTAGGCAATTTCTGATTATTCGAGCTCAACCGGTTAACTTAAATGGTGATCTACTATTTTTAAGATAGCTTTCAAGATCAATATTTATTTTTTTTTTAAGTTTCTTAAAAAAATGAGCATTATAGGCACTTTAAGGATATTCGGAAAATCTGATAAATGCTCTGGATAAATAGCTTGACAGGTTTTTGTATACCGTATACAAAAGTGTGTCAAGCCACTAAATGTGCTCGTTTGCGAAAACATAGCGGCATCAATCATCACCCAAGCGTTTCACTTTTATTCCTGACCATAAGGTCTCAGTTACAGACGGGTTTTAGCGCTCTGCGAGATGATGCACATCCATTTTGCCATTTCATCCATATCCGCCAAACATATTTGTCAAAGACAAAGAAATTAAGTGCTGGGGGGACATATCATGAAAATATTGATTAGTGATAACCTCGGAGAAGCAGGCATTAAAATGTTTGAGTCCGAACCGGGATTTGAGGTGGATGTGAACACTGGTTTAGAACCGGACGCGCTCAAAGAGATCATCGGCGACTATGATGCGCTGGTGATTCGCAGTGCCACAAAGGTGACTGAAGATCTTCTCGGCGCTGCCAAGAATCTTAAAGTTATTGGGCGTGCCGGCATTGGTCTGGACAATGTGGATATCCCGGCCGCCACCAAACGGGGCACGCTGGTGATGAACACCCCGACAGGCAATGTGGTCACCACTGCCGAACATAGCATCGCCATGATGATGGCCTTAACCCGCAATATCCCCTGGGGGACCGCGACGCTCAAAGACGGAAAATGGGAAAAAAAGAAGCTTCAGGGGCGTGAAATATATCATAAAGTACTCGGGATCATCGGGTTTGGTAAAATTGGATCCATTGTGGCAGACCGTGCCCGGGGCTTAAAAATGAATGTGATCGTTCACGATCCGTATATCTCGGCCGAGCTGATTGAAAAAGCCGGTTTTGAGGCTGTCCCCCTTGAAGACTTATACGCGCGGTCCGACTATATTACGGTGCATGTGCCCAAACTCAAAGATACTGTCGGTTTACTTGATAAAAAAGCATTTGATCAAATGAAAGACGGAGTGATGATCATTAACTGCGCCCGCGGCGGCATTGTCTCTGAAGCCGATTTGAACGATGCCCTTAAAGAAGGCAAGGTGGCCGGCGCTGCGCTGGATGTATTTGAGACCGAGCCGCCGGGTGTTTGCCCGCTGTTTGAGATTGAGCGGGTTATTTGCACGCCGCACCTCGGGGCGTCGACCCTGGAAGCCCAGACCAATGTGGCCGTTATGGTGGCCGAACAAATCATCGCCTTTCTCAGGGATGGCACGGTGATCAATGCCGTCAATGTGCCGGCGGTCAGTGGTGATCTGCTCGAAAAATTAAATCCCTATTTAACCCTGGCGGATCGTATGGGCTGTTTGCAGGCCCAACTGTCCCAGGGTGCCATTAAAGAGGTGCTGATCGAATATGCCGGTGATTTTGAAGATCTGGACCTGTCACCGGTTACTACGGCGGTATTAAAGGGCTTAATGACACCCATGATCAAAGACGACGTTAATTTTGTGAATGCAAAACTGCTGGCCAAAGAGCGCGGTATTAAAGTTAAGGAATCCAAAATATCAGAATCTGAGGAGTATATTAACCTGATAACGGTCAGGGCCATATCGGATAAAGATGAGAACCTGGTGGCTGGGACGATTTTTGGCCGTAAAAATCCACGTGTTGTGCACATCAATAATTTCCGACTTGAACTGGAGCCGGTGGATCGGTTCATCTTAATCCACAATCATGATAAACCCGGTGCTATCGGCAGCATCGGGACCTTGCTGGGTGACCACAACATAAATATCAGCCGCATGCGGGTGGGTCAGGAAGCGGGCTCCGACAAAACCATGATTTTTTTGCGCACCGACACGCCCATCCCTGAGGATGTTATCGAAAAAATGAGAGCCTTGCCGCTGATGATCAGCGTGGCGGCGTTTGAGCTGTAGACGGGTGCCCTTCGACTCCGCTCAGGGTGATTCGTTTGCCGAACCACGAGTTGCGGGTTGCTGGAAACAATAGGTTTCAGGTGTCGGGTGTCAGGTTTCAGGCCTTCGGTGGCCTGTCTCGTGCCCTTGCTATTCAGGTGCAGTATCGGGCGCATGTTTTCACTTTTTTCAGATTTTATTCTGATGCTCCCTGACACCTGAACACTGACACCTGACACCTTGGATTTACTGGAAAGAAATCGGCAGCGTAGGGTTTAAAATGAAGACTAAATCGAGTTGAAGCGACATTAACTATTAAAGGAACCGAACAGTGAGCAAAAGAAAACTATTACTGGGTAATGAAGCCATAGCGCGCGGTCTGATTGAAAGCGGATGTGCCATTGCAACGTCATATCCTGGAACGCCGGCCTCGGAGATTCTGGCGGCGGTGGCCTTTTTTCAAAACCAGGAGTCGCTGTCCATGCATACGCAATGGGCTGTCAACGAAAAAATTGCCTTTGAAGTTGCGTATGCCGGCTGCCAAGCGGGTTTGCGAGCGGCAGTCAGTATGAAGCAGGTGGGTTTAAATGTTGCCTCCGACCCGTTGATGAGTGCCGCCTACCTGGGAACCAAGGGTGGATTCGTTCTCATCAGTGCCGATGATCCCGGACCCCATTCTTCACAAACCGAGCAGGACAGCCGGCTGATGGCCATGTTTGCCAAGATCCCGGTGCTGGACCCGGATTCTCCCCGCCAGGCCAAAGATATGATGGGGATGGCATATGCGCTGTCCGAAGCCCATAAGATTCCCGTAATGATTCGGCCAACAACCCGGGTGTGTCATTCCCGGCAGGATATCGCGCTGGGGAAAATTCCGAATATCAATTACGATGTTAAATTTGAAAAGAACCCGGCCCGTTGGGCGGCCACGCCCAAATTTCGCCTGCAACTGCACAAAGAACTCGAAGAGAAGCTGGCCGCGATTGCCAGATACCGGCCCACGGCCCCTAAAAAGCTGAACCGCACCGCCAAATCCAAGCGTGCAATTGTTGCATCCGGGGTGGCGGCAGCCCATACCAAGGATGTCTTAAAGGAACTGAAGATCTGGTCAAAGATTCCTTTTTATCAGGTGATTCAGCCGTTTCCTTTGCATACTAAATTTATTGATCAGATGATCGAAAAATACGAAGAGATCCTGGTCATCGAAGAGACCATGGGGGTCATCGAGATGCAACTGGCAGACCGCTATCGGATCAAAGGCAAGATGTCTGCCACGGTGCCCAAGGTCGGTGAGCTCAGTCCTGAAAAAATCGAGCAGATCGTCAGTGATTTTGTCGGGCTCAAATCCGAGGTCTTCTCGATTCAATCACCGCCCGGACGGCGACCGACCCTGTGCCCGGGGTGCCCGCATCGCGCCAGTTTCTTTGCCATTAAAAAAGCCGCTCCCCGGGGCATCTACACCAGTGATATCGGGTGCTATACCCTGGGGCTCAATATGGGGGCGGTGGATACGGTCCTTTGCATGGGGGCTGCCATCAGTCAGGCCGCCGGGTTTTACCATGCCTACAAGAATGAGAAAAAACGGCCGGATATCGTGGCCACCATCGGTGATTCGACCTTTTTCCACGCGGGGGTTCCGGCCCTAATTGATGCCGTCGTTCAGAAGGTGGGTTTTGTGCTGGTGATTTTAGACAACCGCACCACCGCCATGACCGGCAATCAACCCACGCCGGCCACCGGCCACGGGGCTTGCGGCGAGGAAACAGAGACCGTCGATATTCGCGCGCTGGTTGAGGGTTGCGGCGTTAAATACATCCGCGAGGCCAACCCGTACGAGCTTACAGATTTTATTGCGCTGCTAAAGGATGCCGTCAAATACAGCCGCGCCAAAGGCCCGGCGGTGGTGCTTTCAAAATATCCGTGCGTGCTTCATCGGGCGCGACAGGGCGGTTCCGGTGAGATCATTCCGGTGGAAGTCAGTGATGACTGCGACGGCTGTGGATATTGCATCAAGCATTTTGAATGCCCGGCCCTGATTTATCATGATGAAGATAAAGATGATAAGCATGTCACCATCGACCCGATTCTGTGCACCGAATGCGGTGTGTGCCTGAATGTCTGCCCCAAAGGCGCCTTTGTTCCTAAAAAGTAGGTTTGGCTACCTGCAGTTAGGGATAAAAGAAGGTTGTTTGACGATTGTAAATCTGGAAACAGTTACTCGTTATCTGTTATTTGTTTTTGGAAAGAAGTAATTGTCCTATCAAATATCTTTATCGATCAAAGAATAACCAATAATCATTAACTAATAACAACCGAAAGGTTTGAGATGAGCAAAGCCATCAAACAGCAAATCCTGATCAGCGGTGTTGGGGGGCAGGGGGTATTGTTTATAACCAGCCTGCTGGCCGAAGCTGCCATCAGTAAAGGACTTCCAGTGTTTACTTCTGAAACCCATGGGATGGCGCAGCGCGGCGGTACAGTGGTGTCGCATTTTAAGGTCGGTGATTTTTCAAGCCCTTTAATTCGGCCGTTTCAGGCAGACGGGTTGCTGGTTTTAAAAGACGAAAACATCGCCCAGCATGGTTCATTTTTAAAACCCGGCGGCTGGGCTGCGATCAACAGCAGCAATGATATGAAAATCAATAAAAAGATGGTCACCAGCACCGTGGATGCCGACCGGTTGGCTCAGGAAATCAAAAACCCTAAATCGCTCAATTTGATCGTGCTGGGTCTGGCATTGGCAATGGCCGGTAGGAAAAAACAAAATGGCATCAATCTGTTTTGCTCAATGGCAGACATCAAGAAGGTCTTGAAGAAAAGATTCGGTAGCCGCCAAAAAATACTGGATGCCTCGATTAAGGCGCTGGAAGCGGGGTATAAGGAGTTAAGAAAGTAAATTGGAGTGATGGAGTAATGGAGTGTTGGGAAAAGATATCATCCGATCGTACTTAAACATTACTCCAATACTCCGGTGCTCCAACACTCCAGTGCAATCTAAAAACCAGCTACATGTTGCAGGACGTTTGAACTTTAAAGCTTGCCCAGTACTTCCCTCGAAATAATTATCTTCTCAACCTCTTTTGTGCCTTCATAAATCTCCAACACCTTGGCGGCACGGTAAAAACGCTCGATATCATAGTCGTTAAAATAGCCGTAGCCGCCATGCAATTGCAGAGATTCGTCGACCACTTCAACGGCAACATGGCAGGCGTACATTTTGGCGATGGCGGTCAGCTTGGTGTCCGGTTTACCTTGATCGAGCAGCCAGGCGGATTTGTAGACCATGTTGCGGGCGGTTTCGACCTTGGTGGCCATGTCGGCAATTTTAAACTGAGTGGCTTGAAATGCCCCTAACGGGCGACCAAACTGCTGCCGGCCCTTGACGTGTTTGACTGCCATGTCCAGGGCTCCCTGGGCCAGCCCGACACCGTGGGCGGCCACATAGGCGCGGGAATGATCGAAGAATTTCATCAGCTGGATAAAACCGTTGCCTTCAGCACCGATCAGGTTTTCCTGGGGAACGCGGCAGTTGTTAAAATAAACCGCAGCTGTATCCGATGCCCGCAAACCCATTTTACCGTGCATGGGTTCGGCTTTATAACCTTTGCGATTGGTTTCCACCATAATAATGCTGTGCCGACCGGTTTTGGATTGCGCATCCGGATCGGTCAGACAGTAAGTCAGCATATGAGTCCCCACGGTCCCGTTGCCAATCATTACTTTGCTGCCGTTGATGATATAGTCATCACCGTCTTTGACAGCCGATGTGGTGGCTGCAGCGGTGTCACTGCCGGCATCGGGCTCGGTGATGGCAAAACCCAAAATACCGTCTGCTTTGAAAAGAGGGGGCAGGTATTTCTTTTTTTGCTCTTCGGTTCCAAAGAGCAGCAGCTCCTCGGCGCCGAAAGATATCGAGCACAACTGCTGGGCAATACCCGGATCCACCTTCCAGAATTCTTCGAGCACCAGCGCCTGTTCGAAAAACCCGAGGCCGGGACCACCGTATTCTTCGGGAATGAAAAGACCGATCAGGTCCAATTCGCGGGCTTTTTTTAGAATTTCAGCTGGAATGGTTTCATTGATGTCATGCTCAAGGGCAACGGCTGGAAACTCACCTTTCGCAAATTCCCGGGCCGCTTTTTGAATATACTGTTGTTCTCTGGTCAGATCAAAATCCATTTGTCTTCCTTTCTAATATCGGTACTATATTTTATCCAGTCAGGTTATACAATTTGGTTATCAACCCCAAACTGGAATGATGGAAAATTCGAGTAATGGGATATGAAATTCAGAGGCTCAAAAGAATCCCAACCATCCACTATTCCAATCTTCCAGTATTCCTGCCAGTATTGGTGCCTACGTCTAAAGCCGACATAAAATGTTGTTGCAATCCTGTTGGTTTCAAAGTGGGATGTTACCATGCCGCTTGTTCAGCCGGGGCCGCTCTTTGTTGCGCAACATTCTGAGGGCTTTAATCAGCTGGGGACGTGTTTCCTTGGGTTTGATAACACTGTCCACCAGCATATTGGAAGCCGCATGATAAGGGTTTGAATATTTGTAATCATATTCATCTATGCGCTGCTGCCGGAGGGCCTTTGGATCTTCAGCGGCCTGGATTTCCTTGCGAAAGATTAAATTGACGGCTGCGGTGGTATCCAGGACCACCAGTTGCGCGATGGGCCAGGCCAGCATGAGATCAACGCCCATGCCCACGCAGCACATTCCCATTACCGCGCCACCGTATTCTTTGCGCAAGGCCAGGGTGATTTTGGGTACAGTGGCTTCCGAGTAAGCGTAAAGCATTTTGGCGCCGTGTCGAATAATGCCGGCATGCTCCTGGGTCACACCCGGAAAATATCCGGGAACATCAACGAAATTGATCAAGGGAATATTGAAGGCATCGCAGAAGCGGATGAAGCGCGCGGCTTTGTCGGAGGCGTCCACATCCAGACAACCGGCTTTAAAGCGCGGCTGATTGGCGACGACGCCAACCGTATGACCATCCATGCGGGCAAAGCCGACGATGATATTGAGCGCGTAGCGGCGCAGGACTTCGAAAAAAGAGCCTTGATCCACCACCCGCTCGATGACCTGGTGCATGTCGTATGATTTTTTAAAGTCGGCCGGGACGATTTCTTTGAGTTTTTTATCGATGCGTTCCGGATCGTCGTCGGTTTTTACGACGGGCGGGTCTTCGCTGTTATTGGACGGCAGGTAGCTCAGCACTTTTTTGATGAAAGCGATGCATTCCTCATCGCTTTCAGCCACAAAGTGAGCCGTACCGGTAATTTCGCTATGCACCTTGGCTCCGCCGAGCTCCTCCAGGCTGATGTCTTCACCGGTGACGGATTTTATGATTCCCGGGCCGGTGATCACCATATGGCTTCTGCCTTTGACCATGACGATAAAATCTGTTAACGCCGGCGAGTATACCGCTACCCCTGCAGATGAGCCCATCATGCCGGTGATCTGGGGGATAAGGCCTGAAGCGGCGGTATTGCGGTAAAACATGCCGGCAACCCCTTTGGATGCAAAAAAGCCCTCGTGCAGGCGGCCGCCACCGGAATCGTTCAATGCCACCAGGGGCGCTTTGACTTTGATAGCCTCGTCCATGATGCGACAGATTTTTTGACCGTGAATGGTGCCCACTGATCCGCCCAGCACCGTCACATCCTGGGCATAGGCAAACACCAAACGGCCGTCGATGTTGCCATAACCGGTCACGACACCATCACCGGGTACCTTTTTTTCCTGCATACCAAAATCGATGGATTGGCTTTCAGCCAGTTTGTTGACCTCCATAAAGCTGCCCGGATCAAAGAGCAGGTCCAGACGCTCTCTGGCCGTTAATTTGCCGCGATCATGTTGGCGCTCGATGGATTTTTTGCCACCACCCATTTCAGCCTGTTGCTCTAAAGTCGCCAACCGCTCCAATTCACTTTGGTGTGTTTTGGCTTTCGTCATGGCTGCTGTTCCCTTTTATTGTGTTTGTGTATGTCGACCGGGATGTGATTGATCTTTGTATACTGTATACCAGATCAAGGTGTCAATTATTTCCTTTTGCAAAGAAAACCATCATGAGAGCAGGCAACACTCCCGCATCCGTTGAAAATCGCTGGTTCAAAATGGGTTGATTGTCGGTCAAGCATTCACTATAACCAGTGAGTCTTGCATCGATTTTTGTGATCGATATAGGTATTATCAGAGATTGGAGGTCATCTTTGATCCCTAAGATTCTATTAAAGGAGCAAAAAAAACAAATTTGTGTGCTGGCATTGAATCGGCCGGAAAAGAAAAACTCTCTGTCTCTTGAATTGGTAGAGCAGCTTGGCGCCACCCTGCAGGAAATGGCCGAAGATGACAGTGTGCGTGCGGTTATTTTACGCGGGGCAGGGGATAAGGCATTTTGTTCTGGATTTGATATCGGCGCGCTGCCAACGCAGGCCAAAGGAAATGCAGATCAGCGTCTGGCATCATTGGATCGGGTGGAATCACTGCTGCAATATTTGATTAATTTTCCATACCCGACCATTGCCATGCTCAATGGCTTTGCATTTGGTCTGGGATGCGAACTGGCGGTGTGCTGCGATATTCGCATCGGAGCCGAAGATATTCGCATGGGGATGCCGCCTGCTAAACTGGGCTTGGTATATCCCTGGCACGGTTTGCAGCGATTTATCCAGCGTGTCGGCCTGCAAAGCACCAAAGAAATTTTTTTTACCGGTCGCACTTACAGCGGCAGCCACCTCAAAACACTCGGGCTTGTTGATTATCTGGTTCCGCGGGATCAACTAGAAGCATTCACCTTTGATATGGCCCGGGAAATTGCGGATAATGCACCGCTGGCATTAAAAGGCATCAAAAGGGTCATCAATATATTATTGCAAACCAGCCGTTTGGATGAGGCGTCAGCGGCAGAAGCGCAAGCAATTTTTAAAACTGCTTTGACAAGCCAAGACCTGCAGGAAGGGCAGGTGGCCTTTTTGGAGAAACGCAAGCCGCACTTCAAAGGCAAATAGCAAGCGGTTGGCCCGTTGAGTCCGCCGCCGGCGGATTAAGCCCGTAATAAAAGAAGAGATCTGATTTTGTAACCGGCAAACGGGCTAACGGGTAACGGGCACAACCTATTAATATTTTATGTAACCCATTTGCGTTTTTCGGTTCTAAAATCAAAAAATTATGGGTTTGCGGGCCGAAGGTCCCCGTGAAACGGGGTCTAGCCTGTTGAGCCGGTTTAGCCTGGCAAAGAGGAAACGTTCTGTTTGTTTTAACGGGCAAACTGGACAACCGGTAACGGGCTCAACCAATGTGAAGGAGGTAATGAAGTATGGAGCCAATAAAGTACACCGCAGAAGATCTGTTCGAGTGGGTAACCACAGAAGGTGAAGAATTTTTGCTGCTGGATGTTCGCGTCACGGAACAGTTTGACAACTTTAAGGTCGAAGGGCCTTATCTTGGCGAGATGGTCAATGTTCCTTATGTGGAATTTGTCGAACATGAAGAAGAAAGTGTGGCCCAAGTGCCCCGGGTTGACAAAATCCGGATTGTGTGTGCCAAGGAAGGATCCGCCAAATTTGTCGGTGAAATCCTGATGAATCACGGATTTAAAGATGTCGGCTTTCTGGAAGGCGGCATCAAAAACTGGGGCAATATGCTGGCACCCAAATTAGTGGCTGCTGATGATAGGTACCAGCTTTTTCAGTTCATTCGCCCGGGCAAAGCCTCCTGCAGTTACGGTCTTATCTCCGGGGATGAAATGGTTTTGTTCGACCCCACGCGAAATATCGATTTTTATAATAGCTTTGCCGAACAACACGGCGCTACGATCACCAAAACCTTTGAAACCCATCTACAGGCCGATTACATATCCGGCAGCAAACAGATTGCCTCTGACAGCGGGGCGATTATTTTCGGGCATGAAAACGATTTTAAAGGTGCAGCTTTTCCGTACGAGAAGATCGAAGATGAGGCGATTTATCCCTTCTCAAAAGGCGGTCCTGAAATCAGGGCCCTGCATATGCCTGGCCACACCCCGGGAAGCACATCATATTTAATTGATAATAAGTATCTGATATCAGGCGATACGGTCTTCATCTTATCCATAGGGCGGCCCGACCTGGGGGGTAAAGCCGAAGAATGGTCAAAGCTCTTGTACAATACCCTTAAGACTAAAATCGAAAATTTGGATGATGAGGTCGTCATTTTACCCGGCCACTATATGGACTGGCGTGAAGCCAACCCAAATCAGATATTTTCAGATACCCTGGGCAATATAAAATTCAAAAATGCGGATATATACGGTATCTCCAGCGAAGATGCCTTTATCGGCTTTATTGAAAATAATATGCGAACCCAACCGGAGGTGTATGCTGAGATACGCAAAGTCAACGCCGGAATATTGGAGGTGGATGCCGAGCAACAGGAAATAATGGATCTGGGAAAAAATGAATGTGCCGCCAGTGCAATGAAGGCGACTTGATTACAGGTCAGCGTTACATCACTTCTCGGAAGAGGGCTGTTTAAAATAGAGCGAGTTTAAACAGCCCTCTTGTTTTTGGGGAACTCAACTCAAAAAGCAAATTGAAAGTTTCTAAAGTAAAAATTTAATATTTGAAATTTAAACAATTAATATAATGTTAAATAATTTTATTTTATTATTTTGGCAATATGCTCATTTAAGATTAATTTAATTGCGAATGCAGCGAAAGAAGGCTAAAGTAAAACCTATAATTTTCCGATACAGTTTTCGAGTCCCGTACTGATCAATGGTGGCGTATTTATTGGGTTGCAAAGGATATATGCTGGTATGAAAATATCGGAAACTGATTTTGAAAAATACAATGTCGTCATTCCCAAATTGTTTCAGCTGGTATTAAATCTGTCCGAAGAAAAACAAACGGCTCTGCTGAAATATGCTGAAGACTTGCTCACTGTCGAACGGCGGGCTTATATCCGAAAATCGTGCTCAATCACAGTTAGCTACGCAACTTATGATCGCTATTATACTGACACCATCAAAAACATCAGCCAAAGAGGTGTCTTTATCGAAACCCACCGTCCTTTATTTGTGGGCGAAGAAATCGCAATGTCGTTTTCGATAGCCGGGTTTGACAAGCCGCTTAAAGTGAAGGGCGAAATTGTTCAGGTCAATCGAAGCGGCATCGGGGTTGAATTCAAAGATATAAGCCCTTATATCGAAGAGATGCTGGCCACCCTGATTGACCGTATGAAAGAGGAGCCCTGCGAATAAGATCCTCGTCTAGGACGATATTTTATTCCCTACCATTCACGCATTAATGCTGTCATACCTGGCGCAGATCAATCGTCATAAAACAGACACAAAACGGTAAGTGTTCGAATTCTTTTATTTCTCCCTCAACAAAGCCCATTTTTTTATACCATTGCTTTAATTCTGTTTGCTGGTTGATGATACCGATGCTGATCTTTTCTATATTTAGTTTCCTGGCCTCTTGAAAAACATGTTCCACCAGTTGCTGGCCGTTTCCTTTATGTCTCTCAGAGGGTAAGACCGCCAGGCGTTCCAGGTAGCAAAGACCATGGCCAGCCATTTCGATGGCAGCACATCCCACTGATTTGTGCTCTTTTTCCAGAATGAAATAGCGCACGCCCCTGGAAAAGTCATTTTCAACCCACCCGTCAGTGCAGTTTGAAGGATGTTTGGGGCAGTTTGTCGCTGTCAGCTCGAATCGGTCGGCCACGTCGCGATACGCGTGTCGGATCAGACTGGATAATTCGGACGCATCGCTGGTCTGAGCTTCCCTGATAATCGGATACATTTTTACGTTAATGCTCCCTGAAAGCATCCAATGTAACGCTGATTTGATCCAGATGATCTTCCAGGTGCCGAAGATAGTCGGTCATCAGGTCAAAAAGCGTAACGCTGGTTTTTGGATCAACCTGCCAAACATGTGAAAGGGCGGCAGGGTCAACTAAGCGCATAAGATAGGCCAGTTGTTTGTTAAAATAACGCCACAGCTCCAACAATTGCGTCCAGGGTCGGTCCTGGTAGCCTTGGATTTTAACCCAATGGATGTTGTCCTGTCCGTAGTCGGGAAATATTAGCCGCTCGGTTAACTGCAGACGCACAAACCGCTGGTGATTGTTGGAAGCCGAATCAATCAGATGGCCAATGATTTCTTTGGTAGACCAGGCCTTTGCTGAAGGGCGAAACCTTAGCGCTTCTTCGGGGACATCACACCAGCGTTGAACCGCTGAATCCACGGCCTGCCCGATTTTACTGGCAACTTCATCCAAATTATCCATTTTCTGATTCATCTTTCCGATATCCTTCATTTTTGAGCCCGATCCGTGTCATAGATGCTGATCCAGCCGCGCTGGTTTTCGTAAATCACCTCAAACCATTTGACTTTAAACGTGCCGATAGCAAAAACATCTGTGCTCAGAATGGTAAAAACGCTTCCTTCGGGTATGCGGGTAAGGTGTTGATTGGGACCGCACGCTGGCTGAGGACAGAGCCGGGCTTCAATTCCCGGAGTCACAATGGTCACTGTATCACCCACATTGGTGTCGTCGGCACGGACATTCTTAAGCCAACCAGAACATAAAACGACAAGGATCAATACTGCTTGCGCAAAAATGAAAACAATGCGAACCGACATTCGGTTGGCTGTAAGTGTTCGCGTATCCATCATATTATTTCTCATGGGTTGGTATAAAATTTTTTTTTGCCAAAAGCTCAGCTCAGTGCAGTGCGCGACCGCACCCTAAATAGCGCTTTTGGTTTAGCATTACGCTTACCTGTGCTGCAAACGTTTCGCCGCTCATTGAATCCATGCACGGCTGGCCTTCGATAACAACTGTCAGGTTTTTCCCATCAGAATGGGTCTGGTATGTGGTCTTGCGTTTCTGTTGATCGATCATTGGTTGGGGTGCGGGGAATTCATCACGAGAGCTTCCATAGTCCGCGACAAAAAGGATGGACTCTTGATTTCGAATTTCCAGATACCAGCCGGGCTCATTGCCCACCGCTCGAAAAGAAACGCCGTTGAGCTTGGCATGTTCCCAGATCGCCTTGGCCCTATTATTTTTACAATTTCGATAAGTTGTATTGTTATTTTTAAGTAGCGCCGTATCGTTTTTGATCCAGAAGGTGGTCAACTTATCACTGAATTTCTCACCAGAAGCAGCGGGCACTTGAGGCAAGCTAAGGGTTGTTTGCGGTAAAAACAGCCAAGCTGTTTGATCCTCGATTCTGGCAACAAATGAGAAGGCAGGCTTGCACTCAAACACAAAGGTTTTTGGGTTTTTCGCGTCCGTTCTGGTTGGCTGCGCCTCATCGGTTTTTTGAGGAGGTGCCGCACTGAGGCAGCCCGATAAAAACAACACGATAATAGCGCTTATCTGTTTGTTGAACGAAATAGCGGGCATCGTTTTACCTTATCAAAAACAATTTAATTGCCAGAGCAGCACCCAGCCAACATCCGGAGATGACCACCGCCGGCATAGCGATTTTTGCCCACTGAGGCGGCAACCAGCGCCGCTGCAAAATCAAACCAACCGAGATGATATGCAAGGGTATGGGCAGGCTCAGGCTGAGTCCAACCAGCGTGTGCCACATTTTTCCCTGTGATTGCGGCCAAAACGAAGAAGCTATGGTGTTGTCCGCGGCACCGTAAATGGCCTTGGTCAACAAAAAAAAACCCACAACAATGGCGGCGTTGGCGATACATCTGAAAATCATTTTTTGCATATCGGGTTTTATTTAGGCTTTTCAGTGTCTCAAATCAACCCTTTGTGGGCCAGAAAATTTTATTGCGGCACAAAACACTTCTTGACATTTGTACTTTGTATACCGTATACAAAAACCTGTTGAATCCACACCTTAGGTCTCCGGAGACACCGGGACCATCGGCCTCACAAACACTGACCCCAACTTTGCTAATGGAGAGGACCATGGCTTCTTTCAATGACCTTACCGTGTTATCCCTTGAGCAGGCAACCGTTTTGCCTTATTTAACATATCGTTTGGCACAAGATGGGATGAATGTTATTCGATTGGAACACCCGGTATACGGTGATCCGAATCGGTTCATCGGCGAAAACGTTCTCAATGAAGAACGTATGAATGCCTATTTTTTGTGCATCAATGCCGGCAAAAAGGCGCTGACGTTAAATCTTGCTGAAGACGAGGGCCAAAAAATTTTTCATTCGTTGATCAAAGAACTCCAGGTGGACATTTTTGCCACCAATCAGCTGCCGAAAAACTACCATAAATTGGGTATTGATTATGACAGTCTTAAAGCATTGAAGCCGGATATCATCTGGCTGGGTGTGACCGGTTTTGGACCCGACAGCAATGAAGCGGCTTACGACCCCATATTGCAGGCACGCTCAGGTTTGATGGAACTGACCGGTGAGGCCGAAGGCGACCCCCAGGTTGTGGGTATACCCTTGCCGGACATGGGCACCAGTGAGCACGCTTATGGCTTGCTTATGAAAGCGCTTTACCAACGCCAAGTGACAGGTGAGGGCAGCTGCATCAACATGGCTATGTTTGAATCTTCTGTCTCATGGCTGACGGTACCCATTACCCTGACCGGCAGTTTTGACAAAAATATATCCAGACGGGGTAACACCCACGAATTTTTTGCGCCCGTATCTGTGTATCAGACTCAAAATGGTTTTGTCTATGTCGCCGTCGGCAACGATCGGCAGTGGAAAACCATCGTGTCTCAAGAAATGTTTAAAGCCCTGGATAAGCCGGAATATGAAAAAAATGCCGGCCGCATTAAGGATGTCAAACAACTCAATCAGGCCATAAACGAAATTACGCGCAAGCATACCTCTGAAGAATTGATTGAGCTATTTACCAGCCTTACGGTTCCGATCAGCAAAATAAAAACGGTTGCTGAAGTCATCCAAGATCCCCTGGTTGAAAAACGACTATTAAAAGCCCAGGACCCGGTTAGCGGTAAGCAGATAACACTGGCGCCACCGCCGAATATGACTGCATTTCTCGAAAATTCCGACCGTAAACTGTCGTTTCCGCCGCGATTTGGGGAGCAAAACAGCGCCATATACGGCCAAAAACTGGGCTATTCAGACGACGATCTTGTGCGTCTGAAAGAAAAGGGGATCATCTGATTTAAGAATCAAGGATTTGGCAAACAAGCAACACAAGATCCAAAAATATTAAGGTACGAAAGATGAAGAAAAGGGCAGAATTAAATAACCTTGATCTCGGGCCGCTACAGGCATTTCAGGAGCGCAAATCATTGGGTGAGCATGTTTTTGAAAGCCTGAAGCAAGCAATTGTCAGAGGCAAAATGTCGTCAGGCGAGTGGCTGGTGGAAAGCCATATCGCCGAAACGCTGGGTATCAGCCGCACCCCGGTGCGGGAAGCATTTCACAAGCTCGAGCGCGAAGGGTTCATTGAACGGCAGCCTCGGGGCGGGTTTACGGTCCTGGGTTTAAATCGTGAAGATATCGAGGAGACCTTTGGCATCCGCAGCGTACTCGAAGGTTATGCCGCTCATCTGGCAGCGATCAAGCATGAAGCTGAAGAATTGGAGATGCTGGAACAAAAAATTGCAGAATTTCAAAAAGCCCTGGACTGCAAGAAAATGAATCTGCTGCCGGCCATCAATACCGAATTTCACGATATGCTGTATGGGCTGAGCAAAAGCCCCAAGTTGATCAATATGATTAATGGGCTGCGAGACCAGATATACCGCTACCGGGAGATGATTCTGAAAGAAAGCAAATTCGCATCGACCAGTAATTTGGACCATAAAAAAATGCTGACCTTTATTCGCAAACGTGATGCGGAGGGTGCGGAGCGTTTGGTCAGAGAGCATATACTCAGAGGACAGGAAATGGTGTTGCAGGCCTATGACCGGCAACGATTGGATTAATGCGTGCCCCTTCGATTGGCGCGCACGGGAAACTTTTTTAAAGGGCAATGGATATGACCGCAAAAAAAACAAAGGTACTCATCGGAAAGCCTGGATTGGACGGACATGATCGTGGGGCCAAGGTGACGGCTTTGGCACTAAGAGATGCCGGCATGGAGGTTATTTATACTGGGCTGCATCAGACAGTTGAACAGATTGTCAGAGCAGCCGTGCAGGAAGCGGTTGATGTGGTTGGGTTGAGTATTATGTCCGGCGCGCACCTGCCGATCTGTCAGAAACTTCTGGAGTTGATGAAAGCAGAAGGAATTCAGGATATTCCGGTCGTTGTCGGCGGTGTCATTCCCAAACAGGATATACCCAAATTGAACGACTTGGGTATTGCCGGTGTTTTTCCGGGAGGAACACCTTTTGATCAGATCGTGGGTGGCATAAATCAAGTCATTAAATAAATTTAAAATGCCTAAAATGATCTAAAATGTCTAAAGTTAAAATATGGATCTTATCTGATTATATGTCCTTAAATTCAAGTATCACCAATTTTATATAAGACTTTGATTCCGTTTTTTATTTTAGGCATTTTAGACAATTTAAATTTTAGGCATTTTCTAAGGGAGTTGTTATGGGCGTTGCGAAATACATCAAAAACGAAAAAGATGCGATTAAAGAAGTCGTCTATCAGTCTGGCATTAAAGTAAAACCGGTTTACACCCCAAAAGATCTTGAAGACGTTGGATTTAATTATGACAACGATCTGGGGGATCCCGGTGAATATCCGTTTACCCGTAATTTGCACCCTCAGGGTTACCGGTCCCGGGCGTGGACGACCCGACAATACACCGGTTTTGGTACACCGCAGGAAACCAATGAGCGCTTCAAGCTGATGATCTCCCATGGTCAGACCGGTTTAAACGTTGCCTTTGATTTGCCCACCCAGATGGGATACGACTCGGACGATCCCAAGGCCCTGGGTGAGGTCGGTCGTGTTGGAATGGCCATTGATTCGCTGCGCGATTTTGAAATTGCTTTTGACGGCATACCGCTGGATCGTATCGGTTCAGGGTTGACCATCAATGCCGTGGCTTCCATTATGCTGGCCATGTATCAGGCCACCGCCGAAAAATTCGGCTACCCCAAAGAAAAAATTAGCGCCACACCTCAAAACGATATCCTCAAAGAAATGATCGGCCGGGGCGCCTGGATATTTCCTGTGGAGCAGGCCGTGCGTTTGGTGGGAGACAGCATCGAGTATTCGGTCAAGGAACTGCCGCGCTGTAATCCAGTCAGTATCTGTGGCTATCATATCCGTGAATCGGGTGCCAATCCAGCCCAGGAAATTGCCTGTGCATTTGAAATTGCCAAAGCGTATATTGAAAATGTGCAGTCCCGCGGTCTGGCTGTTGAGGATTTTGTGGGGCGGTTTTCATTTAACCTGAACGTGTTCGGCAATCTATGGGAGCAAATTGCCAAATTTCGGGCTGCCCGCAAGCTCTGGGCCAAGATGCTCAAAGAAGAATACAATGTGCAGGAAAAGAAAAAACTGTTTCTCAGAGGTCTTTTCGGCGGCGGCGGCAGCGGCCTGACCAAAGAGCAACCGGAAAATAATATCATGCGCGGTGCCTTTTACGCCCTGGGTGCTGCGCTCAGTGGTGCCCAGACCACCGCCCTGTGCTCCTTTGATGAGGCCTATACGATACCCACACCCCGGGCAGCTTTACTTTCGCTGAGGACCCTTGAAATTCTGATGGACGAAGTGGGTTTGCGCGATACCGTCGATCCGTTGGCAGGCTCTTATTTTATTGAAACTTTGACCAAACAGATGGAAGAAAAAATTTTAGATGAGATGCAGCAAATACAGGAGGTCGGCGGGATGGTGCACGCGGTGGCCACCGGTTTTATCCAGCGAAAAGTGGCCCAGCAGGCCTACGAGTATGAGAGCGGTATTCAAAAGGGAGAATACATTAAAGTCGGCGTCAACAAATATGCAGAAGGCAGTGAGGATCAAACCGATGTGGATCTGCACGAATACAGTGAGCAGTGGGCCGACACCCAGGTTGCCAGCCTCAAGGAGCTTCGCCGCACCCGAGATAACCGGGAAGTTCAGCGTTTGCTCAAGGAACTGGAAACGGCGGCGCGCAACGGTAAAAATGTGATGCCGTTGCTGGTTGCCTGCTGCCGGGCCTATGCCACCGTCGGAGAGATGGCCGGCGTGTTTCGTGACGTTTTTGGAGAATGGCAGGAACCATCTATATTTTAAAGGAGAAGTTGAGTGGGAAACGGCGCCTATCGACTAGGATGTGACATTGGCGGCACTTTTACTGATTTTGTGTTGGTCGATGATAAAAGCGGTGAGTTTCAGATCAATAAATGCCTGACAACACCTGCAGATCCATCTGATGCAGTGGAAGCGGGTATCCGGGGTTTACTGGAGCGTGTACCGGGATTTATGCCCCATGTTGATGAGATTATCCACGGTACCACCCTGGTAATTAATGCCATCATTGAGCGCAAAGGTGCTAAAACAGCCCTGTTGACCACCCAGGGATTCCGGGACATTTTAGAGCTCGGCCGCGAAATTCGATATGACGCCTATGATATATTTGCCGAATATCCGGAGCCGCTGGTGCCGCGCCCCTACCGCCGGGAGGTTTCCGAGCGCATTACAGCTGACGGCCGCGTTCTGGTAAAGCTCGATCCTGAAGAAGTCAGCGATCTCGTTTCTGAGCTGTGTGATGCCGGCATCGAATCGCTGGCGGTCTGTTTGATTAATTCTTATGAGAATCCGACCCACGAGATTCAGATCAAAGAAATTGTGACCCAAAAAGCGCCTGAATTATCGCTGTCAACTTCTTGCGAGGTGTTGCCGCAGATCCGGGAATATGAGCGAACATGTACCACTGCCACCAATGCCTATGTCAAGCCCATTACAGCAAACTATCTGGCCAAGTTGTCTGCACGATTAGAAGCGCTCGGCTTTAAAGGCAAATTGTTTATCATGCTATCCAGCGGCGGCATTACCTCGGTGGAAACCGCTCGCAAATATCCGGTTAGAATCATAGAATCCGGGCCGACAGCCGCGGTAATTGCCTCGCAGCATTACGGCAAAATGTTTCAGATCAAGGACATGTTTTGTTTTGATATGGGCGGCACCACCGCCAAATCCTGTCTGATTCAAAAAGGACAGGCAGGACTGGTGTCGACATTTGAGGTCGGTCGCGTTCAGCGGTTTAAAAAAGGCAGCGGTTTGCCCATTCAGGTACCGGTGGTAGATTTGATGGAAATCGGCGCCGGCGGCGGCAGCATTGCCCACATGAGCAAAATGGGCCTGCTGCAAGTAGGACCGGAAAGTGCCGGTGCTGATCCCGGACCGGCCTGTTATGCCCGCGGCGGTCAAAACCCAACGGTGACCGATGCCGACCTGGTGCTGGGATATCTGGATCCGAACTATTTTCTGGGTGGTAGCATGCTGCTGGATAAAGCCTTGGCCGAAAAGGCCATCGAAGAAAAAGTGGCCAAACCCCTTGAAACCGGGGTAACCGCAGCTGCGTTTGGTATTCATGACCTGATCAACGAAACCATGGCAGCAGCCGCCAAAACCCATATTGCCGAAAAGGGCGGTAATCCGAATATCGTTACGATTTCGGCTTTCGGCGGCGCCGGACCGGTGCACGCCTATGGTCTGGCAAAAAAGATCGGTGCGCCCCGCATACTGGTGCCACCTCTGGCCGGCGTTGGCTCCGCGCTTGGGTTTTTTACGGCCCCGGTAGCCTTTGATTTGACCCGCAGCCACCGTGAGACCCTCGAGGACGCCGATTTTGAACAAATTGAGCGGTTGTTTAAAAAACTGGAGACCGAAGGTGCCGCCATTCTTGAGCAGGCCGGCAAGAATCAAAAAATTACCTTTGAACGTACCTTGATGATGCGATTCGTAGGGCAGGGTGCTGAAACTGACCTGCACATCGATGCCCGACCTTTTGATCAATGGAATAAAAGCCAGATTCGAGAGCGATTTGATGATGTTTATCAAAAATTATACGGGCGCACATATCCGGACACACCGGTTGAATTTGTAACCTTTAAAGTCCGCGCCAGTTTGCCGGAACGACCCTTTCGGATTCCGGCCTTGCAGCATACGGCGACATCAATTAACGATTGCATCAAAGGCGAACGCAGAGCTTTTTCTTTAACCCAAAAAGAATACATTCCCTTTACGGTTTTTGATCGTTTTAAGCTATTTCCGGGTGCGGCATTCAACGGGCCGGCGATTATCGAAGAAAAGGAATCAACGATTATTGTCGGAGAAGACGCCAAAGCCTCTGTTGATGAACACGGTTTTGTGTGGATCGATTTGGTCGCAGAAGACAGATACCAGAGGTCAGATGTCAGAGGACAGAGGTTGGAAGAAAATAGTTCCAAAACTAAAATGAACTACAATACATTAAAGTTTTAAACGAATAAATTGAACGTAAATTATTGTTATATATACTATAAATATTTTAGGTTGCTTTCAGCTGCAGGCTGATTGGGTTTCCTGGCTTTCATCTGGAAAGCCAGGAAAAATAGAATATCCAGAAAATCCTGTAGATCCTGTCTAAAAGAAGTTATCAGTCATACAGGCAGAATCGTTACAGCCGCAAAGAAATTTAGCGAGGATGGTGTGACAATGCCTTCGAAGTTTGACCCGATTACATTGGAAATTTTGTGGCGCCGGCTCATTTCGATTGTCGATGAAGCCGATGCTTCGGTTGCCCGCACGGCATTCTCAAGCCTGTTGCGCGATGCCCATGATTATACCTGTATGTTTACCGACAGCCGGGGACAAGAACTGGTTCAGGGAACCTTTTGCACACCCGGCCAGGCCGGGGCAATGGCGCTGGGGGTTAAATCCATCATCAATTCAATTCCCCTGGAACAATACCAACCGGGCGATGTTTTTATTGTTAACGATCCCTGGCTGTTGGCGGGTCATCTCAATGATGTCTGCGTCTTGAGCCCCATTTTCTACAAGAAGCGCCCGGTGGCATTTACCGCCTGTGTTTTTCATCATTCAGACATCGGTGGCCGAGTGGCGTCTGATAACCGGCAGGTTTTTGAAGAGGGATTGTTTATCCCTTTAATTAAGTTGTATGATGCCGGTGTGCTGAACGAACCGGTGTTGAATATGATTCGCTGGAATGTTCGCACTCCAGAAGAGGTCACTGGGGATATTCGCTCCCAGGTGGCCGCCAATCATGTGTGCGCCCAAAAAGTTGTCGAGATGCTGGACGATGAAGGCCTGGAGACACTCGATGATCTGGCAGACGAAATCATCGATCGCACTGAAGCCAGCATGCGGGCCGCCATCAGCAAAATCCCGGATGGCGTTTATCCCTATGAAGGCATTATTGAAGGTGCTGGTCAGCGTAAAGATATTGATGTCAAACTGAAAGTCGAAGTCAAGGGCAGCGATATAAATATTGATTTCGGCGGGACATCGCCCCAGGTCGATTGGGGCGGCAATGTGGTTTACAATTTTACCTTTGCCTATGTATTTATGGCGGTTAAAAGCGCTTTTGATCCGGATATCCCCATCAATGAAGGCGCGATCCGCCCGGTTAAGATGACAGCACCGGAGGGCAGTGTGGTCAATTGCAAATTTCCGGCTGCTGTGGCTGCCCGGATGCAAATTGGTCATTTCATGACCGAAATGGTGTTCAAAGCTCTGGCCAAAGCGACCCCTGACAACATTATTGCCGAGAGCGGCGGAACGCCGGCTCAGACCAATATTTTTTACGGCAAACGGCACAACGGAAATTCCTGGCTGACCATGATCATTCGGGGTGGCGGTATGGGCGCCAGCAGTAAAATGGATGGTCACCACTGCGCAATTTTTCCAGCAAATGGCGCCAACACCCCTGTTGAAATCTTTGAAAGCGACACCCCGCTGATGGTCAAAGAGCGCAGTCTGTTATGTGATTCCGGTGGGCCTGGTAAGATGCGGGGCGGTCTGGGCAGAAAATTTGTCATCCGGGTACCAGACGATGAATTGGCGCCCCAAGCGCCAACTTCCATCGCCATTCAGGCCGGTCGATACCGTTATCCGCCCGGTGGCCTCTTTAATGGCGATGCTGCCAACAAAGCCCAATTTATCGTTAACGATAAAGACGGCGACTCCAGCGGGCTGACGTTGTGTGAGTCCGGCGATATGATTCAATTTATCAGTGCCGGTGGCGGGGGGTATGGTGAAGCGCTGGACAGAGATCCGCAGGCAGTCGCCCGGGATGTTCGCAACGAATATGTCAGCGTAGAGCGGGCGCTGGCAGATTACGGTGTAGTCATCGATCCGAAAACGCTTGAAGTTGATGTGGAGAAAACGCAAAAACTCAGAGAGCAGCGCAAGGGCGGTGGATAAAACATATGTAGGGGCGGGGTTTATCCCCGCCCTTATTGAAAATATCCGTTATATCGGGCGGGGATAAACCCCGCCCCTACAAACAATATATAGCTGACGGAGACAGATAATGGCAAAAACCTTCATGCCTTCTTTTAAAGATGCCGAAGCGCTTAAGGAACACCAGCTCAGAGGCCTGCACTGGACTCTTGCGCATGCTTACCGAGGCTCTGAGTTTTATCGCCAACGGCTCGATGATGCCGGCATTCAGCCGGAAAACATCCATTCCCTGGATGACATCCGAAAATTGCCCTTTACGACTGCCGATGATTTGCGCCAGGGGTATCCTTTTCCGCTGCTTTCCGTGCCTGTATCAGAAGTGGTTCGAATACACGCATCATCCGGTACCACCGGCAAACGCAAAATTCTGGCCTATACCCAGAAAGACATCGACGATTGGACGCATTTTTTTGCCCGCTGCTATCAAATGGCCGGGCTGAGCGCAGAAGATCGCGTGCAGATAGCCGTTGGGTACGGGGTATGGACAGCGGGGATCAGTTTTCAGCTGGGATGCGAAAAATTTGGTGCCATGGCGCTTCCGGTGGGTCCCGGAAATGTGGATATGCAATGTCAGTTTCTGGTGGATCTGCAGTCCACTGTCATGTGCTGCACCGCTTCAATGGGCCTGCTGATGGCTGAAGAAGTTAATAGCCGGGGACTGAAAGATAAAATTGCGCTGAAGAAAATGATATTTGGTTCCGAGCGCAGCAGTGATGCCATGCGTGCCCGCATCACAGAATTGTTGGGTCTGGAGGATATGTTTGATATTACCGGCATGACGGAGCTATATGGGCCCGGTACTGGTCTGGATTGTCAGCATCACGAAGGCATTCACTATTGGGCGGACTATTATCTTTTGGAAATCCTGGATCCAAATACACTGAAGCCGGTTGCTCCCGGTGAAATCGGAGAAATGGTTGTTACAACCCTTTGCAAAGAAGCCACGCCACTCATCCGCTATCGCACCCGCGATCTGACACGCCTGATTGATGACCCATGTTCCTGCGGCAGCGTTTTGCCAATGCATGATAGAATCTTGGGGCGTTCAGACGACATGATCATATTTCGCGCAGTTAACATCTATCCCGGTCAAGTCGACGAGGTTCTTTCAACCATACCGGAAGCCAGCTGCGAATACCAGGTGCACCTCGACCGCGGTGAGGATGGCAAAGACTATATGACCGTTCGGCTGGAGTGCTGCGATGGTTTTGAGGCTTCGCGCAAGTCAGAACTTGCCAAAAAGGTTCAAGCTGAGATTAAAAATAAGATTATGGTCAGCTGTGAGGTCGATGTCGTTGAATATTGTTCGCTGCCAAGATCGGAGCGCAAATCTAAGCGGTTTTTTGACAATCGCCTTGATTAGCTTTAGCTAAGGAAATAAGCACTTGTGTTCGGGAATAACAACTGGCCAATATCCAAAAAACCTTTTGTTATCGGTTACTTGTTATTGGAGTGAAAACATCATGATGCGAATAACGAATTACGCTAATAACATATAACGTATAACTATTAACTGCAATTTCAGCTTGCTGAAATTGCAACTAGGAGGGATTTGAAATGCTGCAAAAAGCCTTTATACCTTACGGTGGGTACTACAGCTCACCTTTTTCGCGCTGGCAAGGCACCCTGGCTAATGACAATTCGATTACGCTGGGAGCCGCCACCGCCAAACGCTGGCTCGAACAGAAAAAATGGGATCCCAAAATATTCGATTATACCTATTTGGGTATTTCCGTTCACCAGCCGCATGCATTTTATGGGGGCCCCTGGTCCGCTGCGCTGACCGGTGCTGAAGGCGTGCCTGGTATATATGTGAGCCAGGCCTGTTCGACATCCACCATTGCGGTTTATTTGGCAAGTGTGGGTGTTGAAACCGGTCTTTACCAGACCCCGTTTTGTCTGATGACCGATCGCTGTTCAAATGGTCCGCATGCGGTCTGGCCGAATCCCCTGGGGCCGGGTGGACAGGTCACATCTGAAGATTGGGTCATGGATAATTTTAACAAAGATCCCTGGGCCGGCGAAGCCATGATTAAAACCGCTGAAAACGTAGCTGCTGAAGCCGGGATTACGAGAGAGCAATGCGATGCCGTGGCCTTACGCCGCTATGAGCAATACCAGGATGCACTGGCTGACGACCGCGCTTTTCAAAAACGGTATATGTTTCCAGTGGAAGTCAAGGTTTCCAGAAAGAAAACCATTATGCTTGAAGCCGATGAAGGCGTTATGGAAACCACCGCCGAAGGGTTGGCCAAACTGCGGCCGGTGCTGCCTGACGGCGTGCATACATTTGGCGCCCAGACCCATCCTGCGGACGGCAATTGCGGTATCACCGTTACGACGCAGGACAAGGCCAAAGAACTCAGTGCCGATCCAAACATTGCGGTTCAGGTTGTTTCATATGGATATGCACGCGTGAAAAAGGCTTTTATGGCTGCCGCTGTATTCCCGGCAGTTCAGATGGCACTTGAAAATGCCAACCTCGGAGCCAATGACGTCAGTATTATAAAAACGCACAACCCTTTTGCAGCCAATGATATTCACCTGGCCAACAATTTGGGTGTTGACGTCAACGGCATGAATAATTACGGTTCTTCTCTGATTTTTGGTCATCCACAAGGGCCCACCGGCGGACGCCTGATCATCGAAGGCATCGAAGAAGCGGCCATGAAAGGCGGCGGTTATGTGCTGTTTGCAGGATGTGCCGCCGGCGATACGGCTGCCGCCATTGTGCTCAAGGTTGGATAGGACGCGTTTCGGGTTGCGTGTTGATTTTAATTTATATATTTATATTATTTACAAATTGTTAAAGAGGTTTCTTTATGAAACAGTTTACATATTTAACCCCCAAAACCCTGGATGAAGCCATATCGTTGCATGTGTCGCATGGTGAAAGCGCCAAATATATTGCCGGGGGAACCGATGTGATGGTGAAAGTTAAAGAAGGCAAATTAGCACCGGAGTATCTGATTTCGCTGAAGCATATCATCGGACAAGATCGCCCTTTTTTAAACCAGGAAACTGGCGAGTTGTATATTGGCGCCTTTTGCACCCACGGATCCATTGAAGCATCGCAACTGATACAGCATCACTATCCTATTATTCATGATGCGGTTAAAAATATCGGGTCCGTGCAGATTCGCAACGTGGCCACCATTGGCGGCAATCTGGTGAACGCTGTTCCCTCCGCTGATGGCGCCATTCCCTTGATCGCTCTGGATGCCAAAGCCAACATCTATGGCGCCAAAGGTCAGCGCACGGTTGAGCTCAGACGCTTTTTTCTGGGCCCGGGACAGTGTGATCTAGAAGCCGGTGAAATACTAACTGAGATTGCCATTCCGCCGCCGTTGCCGCGCACTGGCAGTGCTTACATCAAACACGGACGACGCGAAGCCATGGAGCTGCCGATGCTGGGGGTGGGTGTTTTGCTGAGTCTTGAAAAAGATATGCTCACCTGTGCCAAAGCCAGAATTTGCCTGGGTGTGGCGGCCCCAACACCGTTTAGGGCGCTGGAAGCCGAAAAACACTTGAAGGGAAAAACCATGCATGAAAGCACTCTGGCTGAAGCCGGGCGAATTGCTGGTCAGGAATCCAAGGTTCGCGACAGTATCCGCGGTGTGGCCTGGTACCGGCGGGAAATGGTCGGGGTGCTGGTCAAGCGTATGGGGCTCAAAGCGCTTGAACGAGCGAAGGAAAATAAAAAAGAAGTGTGAAGTCGGAATCCGGAATGAAGATAAAAACATTTTTACCACGGAGAACACAGAGAACACTGAGTTTTTATTTTTAATTCCTAAATTTAAGAAATTTCTCTGCGAACTCTGTGGTAAAAAAAATGTTGTGTGTGACAACACTTATTCTAAACGCTAATAACTGAACATTAGGAGAATTTTTTAATGCCAAGGGAAATATCATTTACGTTTAATGGAAATCCGATGAAAATGGTCATCCAAGACCATTGGACGCTATTGCATCTGATTCGAGAAGAGATCGGTTATACCGGCACCAAAGAGGGATGCGGCAGCGGTGAGTGCGGTGCTTGTACGGTCATCATAGATGACCAAGCCGTTAATTCTTGTCTTTACCTGGCTGCTGAAATCGATGGCAAGCAATTAACCACCATTGAAGGATTGGCAGCCGCCGATGGAACCCTGCATCCTATTCAACAATCATTTGTCGAAAAGGGGGGCATCCAGTGCGGATTTTGTTCACCGGGAATGATTCTGTCGGCCAAAGCCCTGTTGGATAAAAGTCCCAACGCTTCCGAAGACGACATCAAGGAAGCAATTGCCGGCAATCTCTGTCGCTGTACCGGCTACGTGCAAATCATCGATTCGATTAAAGCCGTCAGCGGTCACGGAGATGACCAACCGCATGTGGTGGCCTTTAGGTCCGATGAAAGTGAGCGCGGCGAATAAAAACTCATTTTAAAACCCCATCTTTTGCCCGATGGTCCGCCTTGGGCGGATTACAATCCGTTTCAAAATGCTCGCGTACTACCGTGTACGCTCCGCTTTTGAAACGAATTGCGCCGAGCCATCGGACAAAATCTGAGGCTTTAAAACGAGTTTTGTATAATTTCAATCATCGATTAAGTAAGGAGTATAACTGATGCAGAATTTGTGTTCGGTTGGCAAAAGAGTGCCCAAGCTGGATGCGGTCGATAAGGCCACCGGGCGGGTGCAATATATCCAGGATTTAAAGGTGCCGGGAATGCTGTATGGCAAAATTTTGTACAGCAAATATGCCCATGCCAAAATCGTCAAAATTGATACATCCAAAGCCCGGGAGCTGCCCGGTGTTATGGCCGTTTTAACCGGTGACGATATTCCCGATATTCGCATGGGGGTCTATAAGGACAATCGGCCGCTCAAAAAAGAGAAAGTGTGCTCTTTTCGCGATGAAGTGGCGGCCGTGGCAGCCATTTCGCCGGATATCGCCGAAGCGGCGTTAAATCGAATCGAGGTTACTTATGAAGCGCTGCCGGCCATTTTCGATCCGGAAGCGGCCATGCAAGAGGGCGCTCCGTTGATTCATGAGGCCCACAAGACCAATATCTTAAAAATGCCCTGGAAACTGCATTATGGCGATGTGGAAGCTGCCAAGAAGGAAGCGGCCTATACCGTAGAAGACCGCTTCACGACCACCTGGGTGACCCATTGCTGTATGGGCACCAGCGGCGCCATCGCCGAATTTGATCCGGCCAATAACCTGACCATACACACCAATACCCAGATTCCGTCGCTGGCCCAAAAGGATTTTTTGGACGCCCTTAAAGCGATGGGCATCAGTGACCGCAGGGTCCGGGTCGTAAAACCCTGCATTGGCGGCGGGTTCGGCAGTAAACTGGATACCTATGCCTATGAATATGTTGCTATTTTACTGGCTTTCCACACCCGCAGACCGGTGAAGATCGAATTTGACCGTACCGAAGAGTTTATCGCGACATCTACGCGACAACCCACCATTACGCATATCTCTCAAGGTTGCGATCAAAACGGAAAACTTCTTTTCCGTGATATATCCATGATCCTCGACAACGGCGCCTATACTTCCTGGGGAGCGACAACACCCTCGGTGATGATGATGCCGATCAGCACCTTGTATCGGGTGCCCAACGTTCGATATGAAGCCAGATGCGTTTACACCAACAACACCTATGCCCAGGCGATGCGCGGCTACGGAAATCCTCAGGCAACCTATGCCATCGAAAGCACGATCGACATGCTGGCCGAAGCCGCCGGGATTGATCCGGTCGAATTTCGTCGCATCAACGCCAACCAGTCCGGTGATGTATCCACCCAGGGGCTGCGTATTACCACCTGCGGTCTGACCGAATGTATGCAAGCGGTCCAAGAAAAACTGCAATGGGACCAGCCCAAAAAGCCCGGCGAAGGCATTGGGATGGCTTCTTTAATTCATGTGGGCGGTGGCGCACGGGTGTATAAATCAGACGGCTGCGGCACAATGATTAAAATGGATGATTTCGGCAAAATCGATCTGTTCACCGGGGCCACCGATATGGGGCAGGGATCCGATACGGTTGTTGCCCAGATCGTGGCCGAAGAGCTTGGTCTTGAAGTTGACGATATTCATGTGATTCACTCCGATACCGATGTCTGCCCCTGGGATGTGGGATCACATGCCAGCCGAACGACCTTCATCGCCGGAAACGCCGCTTTAGGCGCTGCCCGCAAGCTCAAAGCCCGCATTCTGGAGATGGGAGCCAAATTGCTGGAATCACCATTGGAAAAATTAAGCCTTCAGGGGCGCCATATTGTCCATAAGGATGATCCTGAGAAAAAGATGGCCATTGGCAAAGTTTTACGCAAAGCGCATTTTAGCCACGGCGGGCAAATGTTGATGGCTGAGCATTTCTACGATCCGGCCAATGAGAACATGGGCAAGGACTTCCGCGGCAATATGTCGATGACTTACACCTTCGGCACTCATGGCGTGCGGGTCAAAGTCGATGAGGAAACCGGCAAAGTTAATATTTTGCAGTATGTTGCCGCGCATGACGTTGGCAAGGCGATAAATCCATTGCTGCTTGAAGGTCAGGTGTACGGTGGGGTAATGATGGGTGTGGGATATGCCCTCACCGAGCAGGTTATCTCCGATAAAGGGCAGAATATGAACCCCAATTTTCGCGATTATAAAATATTGACAGCCAAAGATGTGGTGCCTATCGACGCGCCGGTACTTGAGACCTATGATGAAGACGGGCCTTTTGGCGCCAAGGGCATCGGTGAACCCGGCTGTGTGCCCACCGCACCGGCGATTGCCAATGCAATTTACGATGCAGTTGGGGTGCGCATAAACGAGTTGCCGATTACCCCCGAAAAGGTTTTGGCTGCCATCAGGGAAAAGAAAGGTTTAGACCCCTGCGGCCAGGAAATTGGAAGTGATGATGCTGACGCTTGTATTATCGAAGAATAAAAGGTTACGCTATCAATTATTCGTAGCTGGTAAGATGCGCCATTTGAAATGGACATCATTACCCAAACGCAAAAAGGAGGGTATAAAAATGAAAAAGCAGTTACGCGTTGTCGTTGGTTTTATGATGGCATTGTTTATGGTCTTTAGCTTCTTTATGCTGACCTCTGCCCAGGCGGAACCGATCAAGTTAAGTTACGCCCAGTTTGCGCCTGCAAAGACCTTTGTCGGGGTGCAGCTAGAAAGATGGATCGCAGAAGTGGAAAAGCGCACCGGCGGCAAAGTCAAGATCGACGCCTTTCACGGTGGCACGCTGCTGGGAGCCAAAAATATGATGGATGGCGTTATCGCCGGTACGGCTGATATTGGAACGCTTGTCATGGCCTATCAACCGGGCCGTTTTGTGATAACCAATGCGACGAGCTTGCCTTTTGGATTTCCCAATGCGCGTGTGGCCAGCCTGACACTTTGGGATTTATACTCCAAATACCAACCCAAATCTTTTGCAAAAGTGAAGGTTCTGTGCATGTACACCTCCGGTCCTTCCAATATCATGTCCAAGGTGCCAGTCAGATCGTTGGCTGATCTGAACGGTTTGGATTTGAGGGCCTCAGGCGGTGCGGCCAAAACCCTGAAAGCCTGGGGGGCCAACCAGATCGGTATGCCGATGTCCGCGACCCCTGAAGCCTTGCAGAAAGGTGTCGTCAAAGGCCTGTTTTCATCTCTGGAAGTGATGAAAGATTTTAAATTTGCCGAGATTTGCAAATATGTCACCATGACGGATGCGGTCATCTATCCTTTCTCGGTTGTCATGAACCTGGACAAATGGAATTCTTTGCCAAAAGACGTCCAGAAAGTAATGGCAGATATGGCGCGGGAACATGCGGAATGGACCGGCAACTACATGGACAATCACATCATCGAATCCGTCGAATGGTCAAAGAAAACCCAGGGGGTGGAAGTGATCACCCTTTCTAAAGAACAAAAAGCGAAGTGGAACGGTCTGCTTGATCCGATTATGACCGGCTGGATTGCCGATGCCAAAAAGAAAGGTTATCCGGCAGAGGCTATCGTGGCCGATATTAAGGCCTTTATGGAGAAAAATCAATAGATCGGTTGGATATAAATAGCGGATGAAGTAATCCCGTTTTACTGAGTACATGCCGACGAACACCATCAACCCATACATATAGAGGCGGGCTTTAGTGCTCGCCTCAGCGGGGGTGGTGGAGAGAGCGTCCGTATGTTTTGATGAACGTCGCTGTCATGGTACATCAGCCCTTTTTCAGCGAAGGCTGCATGCAAATCATCTAACGATAATTGGATGAACCCATGGGTGTGCTAGAAAAGTTAAGCCGTTTCCTGAATAAAGCACTTTTATGGATAGCAGGCCTGTTTTTAATCGCCATGATTACCATAACAGGCGCCAACATTATTGTACGACTATTCTGGCTTCCCATTCGCGGCACATTTGAACTAATGGGATACTTCGGTGCGGTCGTAACCGCTTTTGCTCTGGCTTATGCCCAAAGCAAAGGCAGTCACATCGCCGTCGATATAGTGGTGTTGCGATTTTCAAAGAAAACCCAAAAAATCCTAAATGCGGTGAATTATTTAATTTGTATGTTTTTCTTTGGAATTGTGACCTGGCAGGTTTTCAAATACGCCACTACCCTCTGGGAAACCGGGGAGGTTACCGAGACACTGCAAATCGTCTACTATCCGTTCACATACGCCGTTGCCCTGGGATGTTTAGTTCTGGCGTTTACGTTTTTTGTGGACTTTCTTAAATCCATATTGGAAATCAGGGGAACGGTCAATGAGCCCTGAACTTGTCGGCATCCTCGGAATTGTCATCCTGCTTTTGATATTGTTCTTTTTGGGGATGCCGGTGGGCTTTGCCATGGCTGTTGTGGGTTTCTGCGGGTTTGCCTATCTGGTATCTTTTAAAGCTGCTTTCGCAATGGTCGGCACGGACGTCTGGGGTACTTTTTCCAAGTACGGTCTAACGGTTATCCCCCTTTTCATCTTGATGGGATATCTGGCGTTTAATTCCGGTATCGCTGAAAAGCTTTACAATACTGCATATAAATGGGTGGGGCACTGGCGTGGTGGTCTGGCGATTGCCACCATTGCCGCAGACGAATTTTTTGCCGCTATTTGCGGATCCAACACTGCTACAGCTGCAACCATGGCGGCCATTGCGCTGCCGCAAATGAAAAAGTACAATTATGATACGCGGTTAAGCACAGGGACGGTTGTTACTGGTGGAACCCTGGGAACTGTCATGCCGCCCAGTGTTTTGCTGATTATTATCGGTTTGCAGACTGAACAATCCATCATAAAGCTTTTTTTGGGCGGTATACTGCCGGCTATCCTCCTGGGATTTTTGTTCGTCCTTACCATTGTGATCTTGTGCAGAATCAATCCCGATTTCGGACCGGCCGGCCCCAAGACGGGTATCAAAGAAAAGTTTAAATCGCTCTCCGGAGTTTTGGAAGCTTTATCCATTTTTGTGCTCGTTATAGGGGGATTGTATGCCGGTATCTTTACCCCCACTGAAGCGGGTGCGGCTGGTGTTTTACTGACATTAATTGTAACGCTTCCCACCCGCAAACTAACCTTAAAGGGTCTGATCAATTCACTCAAAGAAACCCTGAAAATCTCCTGCATGGCGTTTATGCTTGTCACAGGCGCATTGATCTTTGGCCGCTTTTTGGCGATTACACGACTTCCGTTCCTTGTGGCTGATTTTGCGGCTTCATTGCCAATCTCGCCATATGCCATTTTGGCAATTATATTATTGATTTATTTGATTGGTGGCTGTTTTGTGGACGCCCTTGGATTTCTGGTGCTGACCATCCCCATCTTTTTCCCGCTGGGAAAAGCGCTGGGATTTGATCCCATTTGGTTTGCCATCATTATCACCATGGTTACCACTATGGGGGCGATCACTCCGCCGGTGGGTGTTAATATTTTTGTGGTCAAAGCGCTGGCGCCAGAAATAAATTTGGGTACCATATTCATGAGCGCGTCCTTTTTCCTATTGGCGTGTATCGTTTGCACGATCATTTTAATTGTGTTCCCCCAAATTGTATTGATCATACCGAATCTTATGCGCTGATAGGTGTCATCCCATAAATACGGAAGACAGGCGCAGCCGAACCAGTTTATGCCCTGTTAATTGCCACCCCAATTGAGACCAGCTTATTAAAGGAAAAATGTTATGCCATCCGTATCTGAACAATACCCGTTGGATTTGCCGTTCGCTGCTCCACTGGATCGATTTGATCAGAAAAACGAGATGTTCAAAAGATCCATCTGGGATGAGAAAATGAAGCCCCACGGTTTTCGCTTCTATCGCGATATTAAATTCAGGGAGAAAGTCGGCTATCGACAGATGGACTATGCCCTGCAGAATGCCGCCTGGAATTTGGAGTGGGGCTTCGGACTAGGCAACTCACGAAGTAATTCAGGACTCTATTCCTGGGAAGGCGGGAACATAAAAATTAAGCCGTATCTGGATTCCAGCACGCCAATCAAAGAATCGCCTGAAGAGATGAGCCGAATCATCAAAAAGGCCGCTCGTTATTTTGGCGCTGATTTGACTGGAATCTGTCGGGTTCATCCGAATTGGGTTTACTCCCACGAATATAATACAGTTACCCGGGAACATTATCCCATCGAACTTCCCGATGGATGCCATAATGCAATTGTTTTGGGTATTGCTATGGACTATGACAGAATTCGCACATCTCCTACCACGATTCAAGGGGCTGAGGTCGGATTGGGTTACTCGATGATGGCCTTTGTCGCCAATTTATTATCCATATTTATACGCGGTCTTGGCTATCGCGCGATACCCTGCGGCAATGATACCGCTTTGAGTGTTCCGCTTGCCATGGCGGCCGGTCTGGGTGAGCCCGGGCGGCTGGGATTTATCATTAGTGAAAAATTTGGTCCTCGTATTCGACTATGTAAAGTGTTTACGGATCTGCCGCTCAGCTATGACGCTTACAGACCTTTTGGCGTAACAGAGTTCTGCCAAACATGTAAAAAATGCGCCAAGTACTGCCCGAGTCGGGCGATTCCGAACGGTGTAATGACAACTGAAGGTCCTAATATTTCGAACCAATCTGGAACCCACAAGTGGTATGTGGATGCTGAAAAGTGTTTTTCTTTTTGGGCCAAAAACCGCTCAGATTGTGCCAACTGTATCCGTGTGTGTCCATTTAATAAGCCAGCAGGCAAGATCCATGACTTTTCTCGACTTCTCGTTCGAAAAAAAACACCCTCTTTCAACCGGTTTTTGCTCTGGGTCGATGATATTTTAGGCTATGACAAATCGGTTTCGGCGGGAAAGTTCTGGGACTCTGATTGATCAAAAGCCAAAGCGTGATTCGCTGAGTTTTATCCATTTTTTTCGAGTCGTTTTTTTAGCGCCTCAATGTCTTGCTGGGTATCGATATCCCAAAAATACACTGGATCGTCGATTTCAACAGATAATACGTGGTCTGGATTTTTTTCAATAAGCTGGCGCGCACCCATATCACCTTTAACGGCCATTAGCTGGTCGTAAAGGCGGTGACGAAATAGGGTCGGGTTCTTTCTTATGCCGCAGGTGGTGGGAATGCAAATATCTTTATCGGACCCCCATAATTTTTCCAGCAAAGTGTTGATGATTCCGGAATTCAGCATGGGCTGGTCGGCGAGCAAAAACATGACGGCTGCAAAATGATCCTTAACGATTGATAATCCAGCCCGTAATGAAGTGCTCTGTCCTTGTTTAAATTCCGGGTTGATTTCTATCTGGATTTTTGAGTGCTGCAATTGTTGATCAAGGGTCTGCATAATTTTCTGGTGGGAAGCGCCCAGGACCACAACAATTCGGCTGAGTTTTGAATGTATGGCGGCATCCAAGACCCACTCGATCAGATAGCGGTCTTTAAAGCGCACCAGCTGCTTGGGTTGGCCGAATCGTGTCGACGCGCCTGCCGCCAGAATAATTCCGGCTGTTGGTATTTCTTTAATCATGTTATTGTCCAACTTTTACTATAAAAGCCTTTTAGAGGCAGATCAGGTGCGTCTAAGAATATGCCAAAATTATACAGGTTGAGCCGGTTACCCGTTGGCCCGTTTACCGGCTAAAATTGATATAATTTAACGGTATTCTTATTTAACGGGCTAAACCGGCTCATTCCCGTTTCACGAGGACCTTCGGCCGGCAATGGAAAATCTGTTTCTTAATTGTCCTGATTTTTGGACGCGCTGGAGGTTTTCATATGCAAGGCATTTAAGGGCGAGGCTATAGTCGAACTATGCCTCGGCCTTAATAACGCAGCAGATGGAAGCCTCCGGTGCGCCCAGAGGGTGAAAATAAATGAGATAAAATGGATTCTATCCTTTATTTTAGAAAATATTTCTCATTTATTTTCATACAAAACCCAGGTTAAAAGACGAGCGGAATATATCCGGCCTTGATCGAGTCGGAAATCAGGGCGCCCACGTACTCGACGTTAAACCCCAGGTCTTCGAGTTTTGTGCTGGCGCCGGATTTATCGGATAAAAATTTACAGGCAATCGGCGAACTATGATCAAGCAATTCAGTGGCGGCATGGAGGACATCTTGGTCTTCACAAACCAGATTTTCAAAGGGACCGAAAAAAATCACCCGGACATCATCGACCCACTTGTTGAGTTGGGCGTTTTTGGCATATAAAATTCCGGTCAGTGCTTTGTCTTTTTCCGCTGTTGATATAATAACCATGACTTTCGCTGACATGACAACCTCCTTCGATGAGAAAAAACAGAAAGATGCTAACACAGCCCAAGGCGATTTTCTATACAGCATTTAAATTGTGCTTATATTGCTTGATAACCTTTGCAGGGTTTTATAGGAATCTGAAATGACCACTGTTCATGAAAAATACCTGAGCGCAACATCGATCATCGATTCTGATTCAAAGATAATTATTGATTATGCGATGTCAGCCATTGAGGACAATGATCTTTCTCCGCCGCAAAAGGCCATTAAACTGTATTATGCTGTGCGAGATTCGATCTGGTATGATCCCTACATTCCGTTTTACCGGGCTGAACACTACCGCTCCAGCTATGTGTTAAAAACTGGCCGGGCCTTTTGTATTGGCAAAGCCGGTCTGTTGTGCGCCCTGGGTCGGGCCAGTGGCATCCCGGCACGCATCGGGTTTGCCGATGTGCGCAATCATCTCGCCACGCGACAACTGCTTGAGTATCTGGGATCCGATATTTTTGGCTATCACGGATTCACCGAATTTTATCTGGACGGACGCTGGGTCAAGGCGACGCCGGCCTTCAACAAAGAACTGTGCCGCAAAGCCAAGGTGAGTCCGCTGGAATTCAATGGCCGGGAAGATTCCATCTTCCAGCCGTACAATGAAGAAAAAAAAATGTTTATGGAATACATTTCAGATCATGGCACCTTTGCCGACATACCGGTGGATTGTATTCTTGAGTCATGGAAAACACTTTATGGGCCGGAGCGTGTCCGGCAATGGATCGATCATTTTGAGAAGGGCGGCGGAAAAGGCGGCCGCAAATTGGAAGATGAAGATTGGGTCAAATAATAGCGATGGCCTTGCAAATTTACCTTTTGAGGTAAAAGTCAGCACCTTCGACTGAAACCTGACACCCGAAACCTGTTTTGATAGCCAATATGACTGAATCTAAACTAAGATCACGAAACCAAAAATTGAGTGACTTAATAGTGGTGATCAAGGGGGCAGGGGAGATGGCCAGTGCAGTTGCCTGGCGACTGTATCGGTCCCATATGCGCCAGATCCTGATGCTGGAAACCGCTGCGCCTCTGGCTGTCAGGCGTGCGGTGTCATTTTGTGAGGCTGTGGTTGACGGGCAGCAAATTGTCGAAGATGTGACCGCCAAGCGGGCAGATAACATCGATTCAGTGCGCGTTTGCTGGCAGAAAAGTCAACTGGCAGTCAGCGTCGATCCCGACTGGAAATTGCTCGCTGGTATCCAACCCGATGTGGTCATCGATGCCATCCTGGCGAAACATAATCTGGGCACCCGTATGGATGAGGCGCCACTGGTCATCGGGCTGGGTCCCGGGTTTGCTGCCGGTCAGGATGTCCATCTGGTGGTTGAAACGCAGCGGGGCCATCACCTGGGCAGGATTATAACGGCCGGCAGTGCTGAGCCCAATACGGGCATACCGGGTGAGATCAGCGGCTATACCGAAGAAAGGGTTTTGCGAGCTCCCTGTGACGGTGAATTTAAAGCCGCATATTCTATTGGTGATCCCGTCAAAAAAGGAGATCGAATCGGCACCATTGCATCACAAATCGTACGGGCGCAAATCGATGGTGTGCTGCGTGGTTTGATTCGAAGTGCTTCGCATGTGAAGCAGGGGTTAAAAATCGGTGATATCGACCCCCGGGGAGATGCGCATTACTGCCATACGATTTCCGATAAAGCACGGGCCATTTCTGGATCGGTTTTGGAAGCTATCTTAAGGGTCTACAATTAGTGTTCAGGTGTTAGGTGTCAGGCCTTCGGTGGCCAGTTCCGGACCTTTGTTACTTAGCAGCATTTACGGTCGCAATGCTTTCAATATTTTGTGGTTTCAGCAATACATCTACTGATACCTGACACCTGCCTGCGCGGACGTAGCCGCTTCGGCGCGGCGAAGGCCCGACACCTGAAACCATTTATGTGCTGACACCTGAATCCGCCTGCGACGGAACACCTGAAACCTGAATTAGACTTGGAGCACGAAACCCGACAATGACGTCACTACGGCATAGCCTGAGCTTAAACAATGGCGGTGTGATCAGCATCGTGGGCGCCGGCGGCAAAACGGCCCTGATGTTTCGGCTGGCCCGGGAGCTGGCCGCAAAAGGCGACCGGGTGCTGACAACAACCACAACCAAGATTCGCATGCCCATGCAACGGCAATCATCGATCGTGCTGCCATGTGAATCCGTTGATTCTTTTTTAAAACAAGCCCGATTTCTGGTCAGGCGTTGTTGTCATATAACAGCTGGCAGGCGAATTTTGCATTTTCAACACAAACTAAAGGGATTCAAACCGCAGGCCATCGATCGTATCTGGCAGTCCGGTGTGTTTCGCTGGATTATTGTCGAAGCGGACGGGGCAGCTGGAAGACCGCTTAAAGCGCCGGCGGCACACGAACCGGTCATCCCTGACTGTACACACTGGATGATTGCCACAGTGGGATTATCGGTCGTCGGAAAACCATTGAGCCCGGAGTGGGTCTTTCGACCGCAAATCGTCTCCGCTCTAACCGGGCTTAAATCAGATGCTGCTATCGACGTTGCGGCCATTGCGAAATTGTGCCTGGACGAAAACGGGATGATGAAAAACGCGCCCGGGCTGGCCAAGCGTTTTATATTTCTCAATCAGGCAGATTTTCCAGGCAGCCTGGCAGCCGGTAAAAAGATCGCCCAGCTGTTGACATCTTATGCGCGGACATATTTGAACGGGGTGGTCATCGGACAGACCATACATGAACCAATAGTTGAAGAATATTATATAATAAATAGAAATTAATAATAATATAAACTATTTTTAGAAAAAATTGCGGGCAACGATGATCCTATAATGCCAAGTGTGCCCGCTTAAAACGGTTTGAAATGCGCAAAAATATTGAGGCCACCGAACCTGGCCATGCGGGACACAATTCCGCAAATGCCTTTCGCAACACCATTGGTCCAATTCTGATTTTAACTTCGATATTTTTTCTTAATTTTACAGCCCGGATCACGCCGGCACCCCTGGCGCCCCGAATCGAATCAGACCTTAATTTGAGCCATGCTGAAACTGGAACCCTGTTTCTATTCATTTCGATGGGCTATTTTATAACGCTGGTTGGCTCCGGGTTTATATCATCCCGTTTAAATCATAAGCGCACCATTGTTGCTTCCAACACGGCCTTGGGCGTTGCCCTGATCGGAACCGCTTTTTGCAGCGGGCCCTGGACAATGCGACTGGGTTTGTTTTCCGTCGGGATGGCCGCGGGTCTATATTTGCCTTCTGCCATTGCGACGTTGACGTCTTTAATCCCTTCGCAGCACTGGGGTAAAGCCATCGCCATTCATGAGCTGGCTCCCAATCTTAGTTTTATTGCCGCACCATTAATCAGTGAAGCCGTCCTGGTATGGTTTTCCTGGCGAGAGGTCTTTTTAGTATTGGGTGTAATACCATTGATAATGAGCCCGGTTTTCGTTCGCTACAGTCGCGGCGGTGATTTTAAGGGCGAGGCGCCCGGCTTCAGCGCCTTGGGGCAGCTGTTTGGCAATTTATCCTTTTGGTTGATGGTGATATTGTTTAGTTTGGGTGTGATCAGTACGCTGGGCCTTTATACCATGTTACCGCTTTTTCTGGTATCTGAGCATGATATTGATCGCAACGCGGCCAATACCTTGATAGCGTTTTCCAGGGTGCCCAGTGTTCTAATGGCGTTTATTGCCGGCTGGGCAACTGATCGAATGGGACCCCGGCGGACACTGCAAATTGTTTTGCTGATTGCCGGATTAATGACTTTATCTCTGGGCATGGCATCCAGTTCGATTATTCGGGTCCTCGTTTTTACGCAACCCTTAATTGCCGTTTGCTTCTTTCCGGCCGGATTTGCAGCCATGTCTCTGATCGTGCCGTCCAATTTAAGAAATATTGCCGTTTCACTTATAGTTCCCCTGGCCTTTGTGGCCGGCGGTGGTTTGGCGCCGATTTTCATCGGTTTTATTGGCGATGAGCACAGTTTTGCTCTGGGTATTATGATTTGCGGCGGGCTGATCGCCATCGGATCTTTTTTCGCCGGCTGGCTTACATTTCCCGAGCAGTCACAATGAAAGGATGCATCCATGGATCTTGAAATATTTGACCAAATGGAAAAAAAGGATTTGCAAAGCTATATTGAATTTTTGCTGTGGCATTATCGGGTCATTGATGCCTTTTGGTACATCAATGTCAGCGAGCAATATGATGAACCGACGGCAGACCGGTTAAATGAAAAGGTATGGGGCAAAGCAGCGGCGATGGCCGCCAAAGATCTGCAAAAGCGCTTTCATATCAGTGAGCAGGGCCTCGGTGGCTTTGTTAAGGCCCTGAAATATTTTCCCTGGTGTATTATGGTTGGCTATCAAATCACAGAAACTGCTGATGAGGTTGTGCTTCACGTCCCTTCTTGCCCGACCCAAACAGCCAGATTAAAACGAGGCTTGGACGAATATGCCTGTAAAGCCATGCACCGGGAAGAATTCTCACGCTTTGCTTGCGAGATTGACCAACGCATACAGGTTGAATGTCTTTTTGCGCCGCCGGACCCGCATCCGGACGATATGATGTGCAAGTGGCGGTTTACATTAAATAAGTCATGAGGACCCGTCTTCGCTCTGAAGAGCTTCGCCGCGGCAACCTAAGGGCTGAACAGAACAAGGTTGGGTGATTGTAGAATTAAAATTGGGAGCGTAAGATGCCGTTAGCTTTTGAATCCCTTAGCCATGGCACGATTGCATTCGGCTTTTTCAATATCGAATCGGATATGCTGCTGCTGGAAAAGGTCTTTTTGTTTGGTTCTGATTTTTGTGATCATATCTCTGCAATGGCAGAGGAGTCGGATAAAAATGAATATCAATCCAAATGGACGGTATATGTCATAGAAGACCGGGCTAAAATCGGAGACTTAATGGGTGCGATTCACGGGATTCGCTTCACCGGATTCATCGGCGAATTATACCAACGTTATCCTTTCCCGCCGATGCCGGAAGACTTCAAACAAAAAACCAATGGGTATTTGAACCAGGCCATTGTGCGGGATATGATCTGCGCTTATGCCCACCAGTTGCAACTGCCCATTGTGGCAACTCTGCCGACAAAAGAGATCGCCATAGGCGAATATATATTCAGCCATAAAACGTTTCAGGAGCTGATCAAATACGTCTGGCGGGGTGGATATCCCGGCTGGCAGGCTGAAACCCGACCGGATTATGTCGAAGCCATGAAAGCTAAAATCGATAAACAGCCTGATGGCCTGTTTAAGGGCATTCAATTTATATGATTAGCCTGAAATTTCGGTAACCCAAGCTTGCACAAAGACATGCCGAAAAATTAATATAGTCTTTGCGACTTTGCGGCTTTGCGTGAGACACCCTGCTAAATCGCTTTGACATTCTACTCTGTTGATTGTATGAACTGCGCCATAACATTTATCTAAAATACAAGAAACCAAAGAATGAGCATGGACACCTATCACTATCTTAAAGAGGAAATCTTAAAGGTCAATCAAGACATCCAGGCATTAATTTCAAGGGCCAACTCTTTGCCCGGCATGGCGGAATCGCGTTTTGATGATTGGCGCCAGACCTGTCAAAGACTTCCGCAACAGATGTCAGAGGATATGATGCGGGTGGCTGTTGCCGGACCGATTAAATCCGGCAAAAGCACTTTTTTAAATTCAATTCTGCAAGGTGATTATTTAAAAAGAGGCGCCGGCGTGGTCACTTCTATTGTCACCCGGGTTCGCAATGGCGATCAACTCAGTGCGCAACTTTTTTTCAAATCCTGGGATGAAGTGAATGCCGAAATGGAACAGGCCCTGGTTCTTTTTCCGACACTGGAATGGCGCCGAACAGATTTAGGTGTGGATATCCGCAAATCCGAAGAGCGGGAGCAAATTGAAAAGGCCCTCAAATTGTTAAGCGCTGACCAATTAATATCACACGATACCCGCAACATTAATAATGTACTGCTATCCTCATACATCAAAGGATACGAAAGCGTTTACGATCTCATATCTGACAAAAATACAACCCGGCAGTATGACACCAAGACCTTTCCAGAGCATAAAAGCTTTGTGGGTGATGAAAATTTAGCAGTTTATTTAAAAGATGTTCAGCTGCAAATTCCATCAGAAGCATTTGCTGCCAATATCGAAATCGCAGATTGCCAGGGCAGCGACAGTTCAAATCCAATGCACCTGGCGATGATACAGGATTATCTATTGTTGACGCATATGATTGTTTATGTGATCAGCAGCCGCACAGGACTCCGTCAGGCGGACATTCAGTTTTTGTCCATTATCAAAAAAATGGGTATCCTCGACAATATGCTGTTTGTTGTCAACTGCGATTTTAGTGAACACGAATCAATACAAGAGCTTCAAGCCCTTGTAAATAGGGTAAAAGAGGAACTGGCTCTGATCAAACCCGATCCGGAGGTATTTACTTTTTCAGCGCTATTCAATTTATTTTCTTCGCCGAATTTGACGCTCTCTGAAAAAGACCAGCTTCGAATGCAGCAATGGCGGGCAGAGGCCGAATTAACGGAATTTTCAGATCAGGAGACAGTGAAATTCAAATCGACTCTTGATTCAAAACTCGGTAACACGCGCGGTGCGCTTTTGCTAAAAAATCACATCGAACGACTTAGCGTCATTTTATCCGGTATGGAGAATTGGATCGGAATCAATCAGGATATCCTGGAGCGGGATTCAGAAAGTGCTCAGGAACTGATGCAACGGCTACAGGAGCATCAGGCTCGCGTCGATCAAATGAAAACGGTCTTAAAAACCACCATTTCCGGGGCAGTGAGCAAGATCAAAAAGAAGCTCAATGTCGATGTAAACCGTTATTTTGATGTACGTTCGGGAGAGCTCTTTCGTCAAATTACCGGGTTCATAAAAGAGTACAAAGGATTAACCCAGCCCGTCGATGGCAAAGCGGATTTGCCCGGTGTTTCCAAAACCATATACCGGGGCTATCAGGACTTTAAACAATCGCTCAACAAATTTATGACTGAAGATATCAACCCGGAAATTGTGCGTTTCGTGAAAGTAAAGGAAAATGAAATCGGTAAGTATTTCGAAACCATTCTTCAGCCCTATCATGGCGCGCTCTCGGATGCCTATGATGAATATATGCGCATGATGAACAAGCTTGGTGTAGGCCTGAACAATGAAACACAATTAAAAGTTGAATTGCCGAATATCAAGGCTCAACTCGAGCAGTCCGGGCCAACACCACCCAAATTGGTCACTTCGATGCAATACTCGGCCAAAATCAAAACCGCTGCATTGCTGCGCATGGGCGTTTACAGCCTGCAGCAAAATTTAAAAAAATTGTTAAAACAGCCCACCCGCAAACGAGCCGATGTGATACAGCAGGCCCTGAGCGGCGGCACCCGGCAAATGAAAAGAGACACGATGAGGATTGTCGTTGAACAACTCAAGGATTACCGTGAAAACCTCAAATTTGCTTTCCTGTTTAAACTCATCGATAATTTCGCTGATCATCTTGTCGACCTCATGCAGGACCGCTTCCAACTCTTTGTTACCGACCTTGCCGCTGTGAGCGATCGCTTGGACAACACCAAAATTGATAAAGAGCAAACGTTGCAACTGTTAAAGGAAATGAATCAGAATTCTGCGGGTGTAAAAGGAAGTATCGGCCATCTGCGCCGGCGCATCGAACAGGCGAACTGAAATATAAGAACGCGTTCTGATTTGACCCCCAAAACCGATGAAGAGGACATCGACGACAAATCAGAAGCCTTTTTAACTATCAAGCGATTTAAGTCTGGCCAGATTATCTCTGGCAAATTCAATGGATGCATCCAAGGTCAGGGCCATTTCGTAATAGCGAATGGCTTTGGCGGTTTGTCCCATATCGCGATAGTTGGAAGCAATATTGGCGTAGTCTATAGCGGATGATGGATCCAGCTGAATGACTTTTTTGAAATTCTCGATTGCAGCTTCATGTTCTTTTAGCATGAAATGGCAAAATCCCATCAAATTGTATAAATCGGTTCTTTCCGGATCCAATTCGACACCTTTTGCAAGTTCATTGAGCGCTTGGCGGTATTCACCCATGTCTTTCAAGGCCACACCCAGGTATGAATAAATACTGGGAACATCCTGCGGATTGGGCTCCAGGTTTAAGGCTTCTTTAAAACAGTTAAAAGCTGTTTTGGGATCAGTCAATGCCAGGTGGCAGGTGCCGAGATAAAATTTGACATAATATTTACCCGGCAAATCCTGATCGATCTGGGATAATTCGCCGATGGCCTTTTCTGGACTCTGGTTATCGGCAATGTGCTTCGCTGAAAACATCCCGACACTGGTAGCCAATGCCCGTTCTCTGAAATGAGCGCCTGGTATTATTGTGTAAAACGCGGGGATTTGCAGCTCCGAATGCATCGTGTCGATCAATAACACATCCATTCCGATGCGGCTGAGCGCTTCCAGACAGTTTTCGACTTCAACTTTTATATTGTCATTTGATAAATCCGGCAGCTGAGTGATATCTATTTCTTTTCCTGGATTCATGACATAGTCGGCGTCCGCCAGATCGGTAAATTTGGGAAGCCCGCTGGCCACATAGTTGGCAGCGGTATCAAAATCACCCGCCAACTGTGCCACCTCGGTCAGTGCCCGACTGAATGCTTTCTGAGGGTCCGGCGTCGTCCCGGCGGTCCATACGATTTCACTCAGCTCCGGGAATGTGGTCGGATCGTAAGCCAAAATGCCGACACTCGGAATGCCTGTATCAAGGGTAAAATCAGAAACAAACAACTCTACACCAGCCTTGCGATATTTGCCAAGCATTTCAACAACTAGCGGATCAGTGGCTGAATCGGCGCGAATGGCGGGAACTTTTAAACGCTTATGGCTGATGACCGATGAGGTGTGTCTTTCGATAATTTCGCAAATCCCCTGGCTGACCGCTTCTTCAACGCAATTGCCGGCAGAAGGGCCGTTGAATTCATTGATGGCAAAAAACCAATCAAAAGGGACTAAGGTTTCCTCATTGCGGCTTAAGTTATAGGCCCAGGTCCATTTAAGGGGTAAATTTTCAAATATTTTTTGGGTGACCTGCAGATCATCTGACTCATCATGAACCGATTTAGCGATCATTTCAAAAGGAATAACCCGATCTTTTATCTGGCCATATTTTTCAACAAAAAAATTGCTGGGTTTTTTGACAAAACTGAAAAAACTGAATCTTTCAGCCAATTCCATTACTGCACTGGCTTCCGATTGGCTGGGTGTTCCACCTTTGCCCATTTGTTTTTTGGTGCCGATGATCTCATGAGCATCTTGACCACAGAGGCTAAAATAAATCGGTATATCCAGACGACCATTATCAATTCGGATGGTTCGTTTGAGAATATCCAAGTTGATTTTCTTGAGTTTGCCTTTAAATCGCTGCACCGTATCTTCCGGAGACATTATTTTATCCTGGTCAAAGGTAAAACCTTTGTAAGCGTCTTTTAACTCAACGGTAAACTTTGTGTTTTTCATTTTATTGACGATCAATTCGGGTTTTAGATTGACCGTTTTAAATCATTCTGATATGAAAACGGTCCGTTGTGGGGATGTAGCTCAGATGGGAGAGCGCGGCGTTCGCAATGCCGAGGTCAGGGGTTCGATCCCCCTCATCTCCACTTTTTCCTTAACCAACTTCTCGATTATATCGCTTCAATCAGGCTCAGGCTTCAACCCAAATCGGTCTATAAAATCATCCGCACAAAGGCGGTTGACCCATGAGCCTTCATTTAGCCACCTATTGATTTTTGCATGCTGCCGCTTTCGATTAATTTAGGTTTCAAATTGCCCGTGATACAATAAGCGCTTTAGATGGTAAGACCGAAATCAGGGGATCATTCAAGATACGGTCCCGCTCTAAAGCGCTACGGTGTGGTATCAAATTATCGAAGTTAAGGCAATCCCTTTTTTTGCAAGAATTGCAATAAATCAATCCACCCATCCGTTGTTTTAACACCATTTGTCTATGCTTAATTTAGTGCAAATGCATCAAGTTGTTAATTGCGAAAACGGTATTAAGTTTCACTTTACTTTGACGTTTCAGCATAAGGAGTGACAGCATTAATTTTAAACGAACAGCACGTATGAATAAACGGTATTTCTTTTTAAGCGCATTACATATTTATTTTTTTGTTACCGTGCCAAAAATCAGCAGAAAGGACAATCACCATGAGATTGATTATTGCAAATTTTGATAGTTGTAACCGTATGTTATGGCTGATCACAAGCGTATTGATGCTACTTTCGATTTTATTCCTGAATTCGGCCGTGATGGCGGCCGATGAAAAAAAGATTGATTTTGATAAAATCGACGCCGAAGCAGATGCGGCTATTGAACGTCTTTATAAATTAGACGGTGGCAAGGCGTTTGCCGAAAAGGCAGAGGCTTTACTGATTATGCCAAATGTCGGAAAAGGCGCTCTTATTGTTGGCATAGAACATGGAAAGGGAGTGCTCCGCATTGACGACAAGACCGTGGATTACTACAGCATGTCGGCCGGATCATTGGGTCTGCAAATCGGAGGAGAAGCAAAGGATATTATAATTGCATTTTTGACATCTGAGGCACTGGAACAATTCCGTGCCAGCAAAAACTGGGAGGCTGGTGTGGACGGAAACATTGCCATGATTAAAGCCGGCGATGGCGGTACGGCAAGCAATTTCACCACTAAAGAACCAATCACGGCAATCGTGTTTGACGTGAAAGGGCTATTTTTTGACTTTTCGTTGAAGGGCGGAAAATTTTCAAAACTTGATAAATATAAATAATAGGATTCGACCATCGGTTTGCGGTCTAAGTGTCTTTAGCGCCTGTTGCATTCCCGTTAAACGATGGTTACTTTTATTTAGGAATGTGAGGGGAGGCTACATTTAACTTACTGTTGTCCTCTCATTCAAGGGTAGCTCACGTACAACTCTGGGCTGCCCTTTTGATTTTCATATGGGCCTTTTGTTGGCGCATCATTCTTACCCTGATGTTCAGCTAAAGCTTGAAACCCTTCTATCTTGTATTTGCGATGTTTGATAATTCTTGATACGGCTTAACTTGGCATCATATTTAAAAGGTTCCGGTATTGTTTGTTAGATGTTATTATTAATATTTTGTAACTTTTATCCATGCAACGGATCTTAACATATGGTTTCCTGAACTCTATATTCAGGTTGCCTCAGAGTAAGTACGTCATAGTGCTTCATTCTGACCTCCTTTCACGGGTGGTTCATCTCGATGAGCCACCCTTTTTGTTTTTGGATGGGGTCGCTGCAACGGGGGATGATGTGGCATAATTGACACACGTCGTGGGTACACTTAAATTGATATAAACGATTGCATTTCTTAAAAAAATTGATTATGATCCTGCTGAGCAATGGGTGCTGCCGAATGATAGGCCAATTTTGTGCTATTTGTCAGCCGCTGAAGGGGTGATGGTCCGATATCATAATCTCTGGCATTAATTGATCAATCACAGGGGATAAAAAATGATGGAAGCGAAAACCGAGGTTGAACGCAAAACCAAAGAAACGGCCATTCGAATCGGCCTAAAATTAGATGGTAGCGGCCAATCAGAAATTTCAACCGGTATCCCTTTTTTTGATCATATGCTTGTTTTGTTGACCGTGCATGGTTTTTTTGATCTGGCGGTCAAGGCCAAAGGCGATCTGGAAGTTGATTTCCATCATACGGTTGAAGATGTCGGCCTTGTTCTGGGTCAGGCATTTGATCAAGCCTTGGGTAACCGCAAGGGTATCAAGCGTTTCGGTCATGCGGTCACGCCTATGGATGATGCCCTTACGGCTGTAACCGTTGATCTTTCCAAACGTCCCTATTTGGCTTACCATGTGCCCACATTTCAGCCTTCCGGGTCTGCTTTTAACGTCTCGCTGGCAAAGGAGTTTTTCAAGGCATTTGCAACCCGCGGTGGACTCAATCTGCACATTAATGTTTCCTATGGAGAAAATGAGCATCACATTATTGAATCCATGTTCAAGGCCCTGGGCAGAGCCCTGGATCAAGCGGCTTCGACCGATGCCCGCATCGTAAATGTTCGATCCTCAAAAGGAACACTATAACCTGCCAAACGAGTGTTTGGTATTTCGTATTGTCTACGCTAATCGCTTATTATTTCACGATAACCGTTTTACCAAACACAAAACCTAAAATACTATAAAACTCGGTGAAATGATAATAATACCAGCTGTTGATATCAAGGATGGCAAATGTGTGCGGCTGTTGCAGGGCCGTATGGACGACGATACCGTATATTCGGATGACCCCGAAGCCATGGCGGCAAAATGGGAGCGACTTGGCGCTGAGCGTATCCACGTTATAGACCTGGATGGTGCTTTTTTAAAAAACCCTCAAAATGTTGAAAGTATTCGAAAAATAGCTGGTTCTGTACAGGTGCCGATACAACTCGGGGGTGGTATTCGCAATGAAAAAACCGTCGATATGTATCTGGAGATGGGGATCAAATACGTTATTATCGGTACTGAGGCCATAAAAAATCCCACTTTTGTTCGTAACATTTGTCAAGCATATCCCGGGCAGGTCATTGTGGGGATTGACGCGCGTGAGGGCAAGGTGGCAATAGACGGCTGGACTCAAACAACCCAAGTAGAAGCGGTTGATTTGGCAAGAAAGTTTGAAGACTGCGGGGTTGCGGCCATTAATTTTACCGATATTGCCCGCGATGGAATGCAGACCGGCCCCAATTTGGCAGCTACGAAACAGTTGGCGGAAGCCATATCGATCCCCGTGGTGGCCTCTGGTGGAGTATCATCGATTCAGGATATCAAAGATTTGTTACCACTTGAAACAAGCGGTGTCATCGGAGTAATTGTTGGTAAAGCGCTTTACAGCGGCGCTTTGGAATTGAAATCAGCACTTGAACTGACAAATTCGCCGTCTGTTGCTGCTGAATGAAACAGAAAAAATGTAAAAAATTCTTGACAAATAAGCCATATCATATTATTTTTCGCGGTTAACAATTTCTTATACTGGGGGGCCATAAGTCTTCAAACTTATGGCAAAATTTTAGGGCAATTCAAATTAGCAAACCGGGTAAATGCGACATTTGAAACGCTTCATTTCATCTAAGATCCTTCCGAGTATTTATATCTTCCCTGTTCCATTAAAAATGGAGGTTGCTGTTTTTGGCAATTTTTATCCCTGAAGATAAGATAATAGACATTAAAAATGCGGCTGATATTGTCGATGTGGTATCAGAAGTCGTCCATTTAAAGAAGACAGGGAGAAATTTTGTCGGCTTGTGTCCGTTTCACTCTGAAAAAACACCTTCATTTACGGTCAGCCCGGAAAAACAAATATTTTATTGCTTCGGTTGTGGAGCAGGTGGAAACGTATTCAGCTTTTTGATGAAAAATGATGGACTTGCTTTTCCCGAGGCAGCCCGTTTGCTGGCTCGACGCTATAGCATTGATCTGCCCACAAAGCATCTGACGCCCCAACAAAAAAAGCGTATGGGCGAACGCGAAAGCCTGCTGAAAATCAATCGTCAGGCAATGGATTATTATCATCAAATGTTGTGTCGCAGCCCTAAGGGGCAAAGGGCAATGGCCTATTTAAAAAACAGGGGGCTGTCGACGGATACTATCGATCGATTTCATCTCGGATATGCGCCCAAAGGTTGGAGCAATATAATTGATTTTTTTGCTAAAAGCGGTTTGCCATTGGCAAGAGTTGAACGATCCGGTCTGATTTTGCCAAAAAAGGACAAACGCGGTTATTATGATCGTTTTCGGGACCGTATCGTATTCCCGATTATTGATGTAAATAAAAATGTTGTCGGTTTCGGTGGCAGGGTGATGGATGATGCATTACCCAAATATCTTAATTCACCCGAAACACCGGTTTACAGCAAAAGCCGATCTTTGTATGGGTTGGTTCTGGCAAAAAATATGAGCCGTACAACTGATACCATCTATATCGTAGAAGGATATCTTGATTTACTCACGCTGTATCAACACGGAATAGAAAATGCGGTTGCAACACTTGGCACCGCGTTGACAGTCGATCATGTTCGAATGTTAAGTCGCTATGTTTCCCGACTGGTTTTGGTTTACGACTCGGATGAAGCGGGTATTCGATCAGCCAGACGATGTATCGATATTTTTTGGAAGGAGCATGTGGATTTTAGCCGGGGGGATGTATTTCGCGAGGACAAAGCAGACACCCAGATCCTTGTTTTGCCGGACGGGCATGACCCGGATTCTTTTTTAAAAGAAAAGGGGGCAAAAGCGTTTCAAAACGCAGCTGCCCATGCGCCCGGTATTGTATCATTTTTAATTGAGCAATCCATTGATAAGCATGGACGCTCTACCGAAGGCAAAATCCGTGTTGTTGCCGACCTGAAAGGGTCTTTAGCTGCCATAAATGATAATGTTGCCAGATCATTATATGTAAAACAGCTTGCTGAGCGTATTGGTATTGAAGAAGATATCATTTTAGCGGAGATACGGACAGGCACTGCCCCAAAGGATATCAACGGCAGTGGCAAACATGCTGCCGCAAGGCAATCCGAAGGCAGTCGACTGGAACGCCAAATTATTGCCATGATGCTCCAATTTCCGGACATATTGCCGGAAATCAGAAAGCATGACGTCATTGAGTACATTGAAAATCCGCAGTTACGGTCCATCGGCACCACGATATTGCAACATCAGATATCTTCGGATGAGCAAATAGCGGAACTGTTCATTGGAAAATCTGAACAAGAAAGGCTGATATCCGCTTTGGCAATGATCGAGGAAGCGTGGGAAATAAATGGCTGCCTGAAGCTGATCTCACAATTTGTTAAGAACGGTCAAAAACGTCGCGATCACCAGCTTATTGATCAAATAAAGGCTGCGGAGAAAAATAACGATCAAGAAGCGCTGGCAAAATTGCTCAAACAAAAGCAGAAACTGGCCATGCGCAGTCAAAAGCAATATCTGGCCTAAAAATAGATCATTATCTGACCGATGGGCCTTGACTATGCCCATTTAACATATAGATTTTATAATGCTTAATACAAAAATAACCCTTACGGCCCCAAACCGCTCCAAAACCCCAGAAACAGCGGGGCCGAATGGTAGAAATTTTCCGGAGGGCAAGATTTTATGGCAAGAAAATCTGCTACAAAAAAGGGAAACGTAAAAAAAGCCGCAAAACGGACAACTCCCAAAAAAGCTGCCAGTAAACCCGGTCGCGGCAAGCGCGCTGCCCAAAAAGCGCCGGCACGAAAAAGTGCTGCCAAAACAGCTAAGGCCAAAAAGGCGACCGCACGGGCCAAAGCAGCTGGGACTCGATCCAAAGCTACAAAAACCCGGGCCAAAGCAGCAGGGGCTAGACCCAAAGCAACAAAAACCAAGGGCAAAGCAGTGGCAGGTAAAGCCAGAAAAACCACCACGAAACCCAAAGCAGCGCCGACTCGGGCCAAAGCCGTCAAACCCAAAAGCAAAGCCGCGGCTCCCAAAGCCAAAACAGCTGCTCGCAAATCCAAAACCACTGCGACCCGCGCCAAGGCCACACGGCCTAAACGCAAAGCAGCTGCGCCCAGAAAAAAAGCAGCTACGCCCAAAGCCAAAACAGCGGTGCGCAGGGCCAAAAAAGCAACGCCAAAAACTAAAAGAGCGGCTCCTAAAACCAAAGCAGCTGCCCGCAAAACAAAAGCTGCGGTAATCAGGACCAAACCCAAAGCACCGAAGGCCAAAACCGCTGCCGCCAAAACCAAACTCACAGCATCCAAGCAAAAAGCGGCAACCAAGAAGGCCATCAAGCAATTGTTGACCAAAGGCAAGAAACAAGGCTTTTTAAGTTACGACGAAATTAACGAACTCTTGCCAGCCGAATTGCTTTCTCCCGAACAGATCGATGAAACCCTTATTATGTTCGATGAGAACGAAATCGAGGTGGTTGATGAGAAAACTAAAAATAAGCTGATTTCAAAGAAAAAGAAAAAAGAAAAAAAACCGGTCAGCCAAACAATCAGAGATTCTGATTTTGGAACCGTTACCGATCCGGTTAAAATGTATCTTCGAGAAATGGGCCTTGTGACACTGTTGAGTCGAGAAGGAGAAGTCGAGATTGCAAAGAAGATCGAGGCTGGAGAACAAGAAGTGCTGCATGCCCTACTTGAAACGATTATCGGAGTAGAAAGCATCATCAGTCTCGGTGATGAAATTGCCGAAGGCAATATGCGCCCTAAAAACGTTCTTAGAGATATCGATGAAGGCGATACCTATGTTGATGAAATGGCGCAAACGGAAAAGTTTTTGAAAACCATCAACAGCATCCGAAAGCTTCATGAAGAAAACAAAAAAAATCGCGAAAAATTATTTGGCAATAAAATAAACTTAGATGAAAAGAAAAAGCTTAAACAAAATATCGGAGAGCGAATCGATAAAATATTTGAACTTCTAAAAGACTGGCGTCTTGAGGCGAATGTTATCGATGAGATTGAAGCATACATCCGCGCGCAAATTTTGTGGTTTGATGAAATGAATAAAATGCTCAGCAAGGGGGCCAGCATTGTTGAAACATCCGTCACAGATTTAAAAGCACACTTAAACACCAAGACAAAATTTGTCAAATGGGCAACCCCGAGGTGTGATCTGCCTAAAGAACAATTGGGTATGCTACACAAAGAGCTCAAAAAAATCACAGAAAATGTTGCCGAACGCGAATACGAATTAAAAGCCTATAACCGCTCGCTAAAACGTGTGATGTCAGCTGTTGAAGAGGGTCGTTTCAGAGCAAAATTGGCCAAGAGTGAATTGACCAAGGCCAATTTGCGACTGGTTGTCAGCATTGCCAAAAAGTATACCAACCGCGGACTGCAGTTTTTGGATCTGATTCAGGAAGGAAACATCGGACTAATGAAAGCGGTGGACAAGTTTGAATATCGTCGGGGTTATAAATTTAGTACCTATGCCACCTGGTGGATTCGGCAAGCCATTACCCGCGCCATCGCGGATCAGGCAAGAACGATACGGATCCCGGTCCATATGATCGAGACCATCAACAAGCTTATTCGAACATCTCGCTATTTGGTGCAGGAGCAGGGTCGGGAGCCCACCCCCGAAGAAATCGCCGAAAAAATGGAAATTCCTTTGGAAAAAGTCCGCAAGGTGTTAAAAATCGCACGTGAACCAATTTCACTTGAAACACCGATCGGCGAGGAGGAGGATAGCCATCTAGGGGATTTTATAGAAGATAAAAAATTCATGCTGCCATCGGATGCTGCGGTAAATATGAATCTGGCAGAGCAAACGCGAAAGGTACTGGCTACGTTGACACCGCGTGAGGAAAAGGTTTTGCGCATGCGTTTTGGAATTGGTGAAAGAGCTGACCATACGCTTGAAGAGGTTGGTCAGGATTTCGCAGTTACTCGCGAGAGAATACGACAAATAGAAGCCAAAGCGTTGCGAAAATTGCGTCACCCCACGCGCAGTCGTAAGTTGAAAAATTTTATCGAAAGCTGAACTTGACAAACCATACCCTTATCGTTAGATAACGCTATTTCTGCAGGGCCCATAGCTCAGTTGGCAGAGCCACCGGCTCATAACCGGTAGGTCCCTGGTTCGATCCCAGGTGGGCCCATACCTAATTTGCAAATATGCTACACTCAGAAAAAAACGTTGGCTCTGTAACCCATCAAACAAATCATTTGTCTTTGGGCAGGTTAAAACGATTTGTTTTGCTTACCAAACCGCGAAGATGGCGACCGCGGTTGGTTGACGTTTTCTCCGAATGGCGTGGGACGTAAAAACCACGCCATTTTTATTTTCAATTTTAGAAAAAGGAATGAGATGGAAGCCACTGTTGCGCAAATCATTCATATCATGGACCGCCTGATTCCACCCTGGCTGGCAGAGGAATGGGATAACGTCGGTCTTCAGATCGGCAATCCTCAGCTACCTGTGAAACGAATCTGGATTGCGTTGGATGCGGGTTTGGAAGTCATTAGTGCGGCATGTAAAAAGAATGTAGACTTATTAATTACACATCACCCCTTGATTTTCAAACCGCTGAAATCTATTGATTTCGCTACACCGGGTGGCTCCATTATTCAGATGGCGGCCCAACATCAACTGGCGATCTTCTCAGCGCATACCAATTTTGATATTGTCAGTGATGGCGTCAATGACATCCTGGCCAATCGACTGGGGCTCAAAAAGTTGGAAATACTTCAAGCGGTCAAAGTGGCGGCCGCGATGCAAAATGAAATGCGCTCAGCCGCTGACGAAGCTACAGCTTTCGGAATCGGACGAACGGGATTTCTTAGTAAGCGCATGACCTTAAAGGCTTTAATTTCAATGATCAAAAAGAAACTGAAACTTGATTTTGTAAAAGTGGCTGGAGATCTGAATATGAAAGTTTCACGTGTTGCGATCTGCAGCGGCAGTGGATCAAGTCTGATGGCAGCCTTTTTAGCTTCAGAAGCCGAGGTCTACATCAGTGGTGATATTCACTATCATAATGCTCGTGATGCCGAGAGCGCTCAGCGAGCGATTATTGATATCGGGCACTTTGCATCAGAGCATCTAATGGTCGAAGCTCTTGACGAGCGACTGACTCAGCTGCTTTCCGAAGAGGGAATTAGCGCTGAGGTTACGGCTTGCGCCATGGAGAAAGATCCGTTTAGCTTAGTATAAGATAGTACAGGGTGATAGGACAGCACACTTTCTTTTCGCAATTGACGTGCAAGCTTCAATTTTAGAAAGGGTTCAAGCAGGAAAAAGAGATGTCAAATATTACAAAAAATGAAATCAAGAATCTAGTCAATCTGCAACAGATCGAACTTGAAATCCACAACCTTGAAGCCAATTTAAGCAATGTCGATCAACGCATAGCTGATCTCGATAAAGAGCTGCTTGATTTCAAAAATGTCATCGAGGAACAACAAGCGGTCATTGAAGAATTGAATCAAAAATACCGCAGCTATGAATCAGATGTGCGCTTGAATCTTGACAGCATCAAAAAAAGTGAGGCCAAACTCAGTTCTGTTAAAACCAACAAAGAGTATCAATCATCGTTAAAGGAAATTGATGATATAAAAGATAAAAATTCAGCCATAGAAGATGATATGATCGAAATTTTAGACCGCATCGAAGAAGCGGAAAATTTACTTAAGGCGAAAATGAAAGAATATGATGAACTTCAGGCCCAGCTTAATCGTGAAAAAGATATCATTGTTAAAAAGACCCAACAAGATAAACAGCATATCGAAAACCTCGATACAGAATTGAAAACCCTAACCACAAATATTGATGCCGCATTGCTGAGGACGTATCAGCAGGTAAAATCGAATCAAAGCAATGCAGTGGGCATTGTCGCTGTTATCGATGCTGTTTGCCAGGGGTGTCATATGAATATCCCGCCGCAGATGTACAATGAACTGCAGCGCGGTGACCATTTGACAAAATGTCCAATTTGTCAGAGACTGATTTACTGGAAAAATATCGATAAACGGTCAGAGTAGGCCAAACGATCGCTGGATTGTGAGCAATCCGGAGGAAAGTCCGAACACCGTAGGGCAGGGTGCTCCATAACGTGGAGTCGCGGTAACGCGAAGGAAAGTGCAACAGAAAGTATACCGCCTGGAATCAAGCGGTAACGTTTGGTTCCGGGTAAGGGTGAAACGGTGCGGTAAGAGCGCACCAGTTTCCCGGGCGACCGGGAAAGCTTGGCAAACCCCACCCGGTGCAAGACCAAATAGGGGAGCGTTTGAGGGTTGCCCGCCCAAGCTTCCGGGTAGGTCGCAAGAGGTGTCGGGCAACCGGCACCCTCAGATGAATGATCGTTACCCGGCAGGGGTAACCCGATCCGGGAACAGAATTCGGCTTATGGACTGCTCTGACCGTTATGTTTTATAACAGGTTTATAAATGCAATAGATTGAGGCCAACAGTACTGGTGTTGGCATTCTTTGTTATGGACCTCTTCTTAAAAAGGAATAACCCTTATCAATGAAAAAAACAGCGTCGGCAGTTGAGGAGTCTTTTGCTGAAAAGGTGCGCATTTTTTCCAATGATTATTTGAAATGCTGCCACTACATTACAGGTGTTGACCGCCTCACGACAGCTTTTACGCAGAAGCTTTATTCGACGCTCATCTCAACTTCAATGCTGCTGGAAGATTTTCTCGATTTCCACGGCGCTAAAAACAACGAGAACTGGTACTTTTACCGGGAACTGTCTGCGGCTGTTCGTCACATCAGTTTGGCCGCTAATTTTCAAAAACACATTTCCAATCGACTCGTGTTTTATGACCTGGCAGATGTCGGCGAATTCCCTGGACAGGGTGATACAACGCTTGATTTTTTAAACAGCGCTTTAATGAAAATGGCTCCGGTCATAATGAAGGAAGCCCAAAGACTGCAGATCCCGATACCAAAAGAGAGATATATAGCTGCTGATTTTCCAAGTGTCGTTACCCAGCAAATGCTTGACTATGATATCGATGATAAGGACAAGGATCAGCAGAAAAAAAATATCGTTAAAATCTCAAGTGAGTTTCTCAATATTGCCAAGAGTTTTGATCAGCTCAAATTTTATGATCCTTATCCTTATAAAGAAATTTTGACCCTTGTACCCGAAAGGGTCAATGAGGTTGAGATCAGGCGTTACGAAATGCTGGTGCACAATCTGCAATCTTCTTTCGACACCTATGTTATCCACGGAGGATTCAGATTCGGCAATCGTGAACTCAAACAGCTGCGGGGATATTTTTCAGTCGTTTTGCATCTTCTCCAAATGATCGGTCGTCTGCTTCATTTTTACGAACGACATCTGTATGAGGCTGGCTACAAAAGGATTTACAAAAAAGTTCAGGTGAGACTGTCCAAACTGGTGAATCCCAGAACACTGCTGGATCGGACGATAAACTACGGCCTGTACTATGCCTGCCATTTTCTAACCAGCGGAATTGATTTGGCCCAGAAAATACTCAATGTCAATATTGAGCGCTCATCGATTAAAGTTGGCGTTCCGGTTAAACTAGGGTTTCACAGTCGACCCTGTTTGCTGGTCGCTAAAATTGTGCAACATTACGGCGGGCAGGTGGAGCTGTGTGTTGGATCGGATCGGTTTGATGCCAGCAGCGTCCTGGATCTTCAGTGGGCGGGTGGTAAGATTCAAAAGGAAAAACTTGATCAGGTCATTTTCGAAGGGGATGTGCGCACCTTAACGGATATCGAAATTCTTGCCAGCGTAAATTACGGTGAAGATACCATGGGCAAGGGCGTGCCGCTGCCAGAAGCATTAAGTTATTTAAAATAATGGGTTGAGCCCGTTGCCCGCTTGTCCGCCTACGGTGGGTTAACCCCTTACCCGGTTTATGATCGCACCTATTCAGCCTTTCTAACGGGTTTAACCGGCTAAACGGGTAACCGGCAAACCTGATTAAGCTGCTTAAACAGATTATATCAACAAACAGAACCGAAAGCTCCAAATCGTATAATGAATGCAACAGTTTATGCAATAATTGTCGCCGCGGGGAAGGGCTTACGCATGCAAGACAGCATGCGCAAACAGTACATGGTTCTGGCCGGTAAGCCCATCTTGGCCCACACTCTGACGGCATTCAACCGCTGTGAGGGCATCGATCAAATCATTTTGGCGGTGCCTGCCGAAGATATCGAATTCTGTCGCCAAGAAATATTATCCGATGCCCAATTGGTAAAAAGGACGCACCTTGTCAGCGGTGGAGAACGAAGACAGGATTCGGTGTACAACGGCCTCAAAGCGATCAAAAACGATGATGGCATTGTTTTAATTCATGATGGGGTGCGACCCTTTGTGCGCCAGCAACATCTGCTGGCCTGTATTGAAGGTGCTCACGAAAAAGGCGCCTGTATTCTGGGTCTGCCGGCATTCGATACGGTTAAACAGGTCAATTCCAAAAATGAAATCGTCAGGACCCGGCAGCGCGATACCCTATGGTTGGCGCAAACCCCACAGGCCTTTGAATTGAAAATGATCAAAAAGGCCCATGCAACTGCCGCACAGGACGGCTTCAGCGGTACCGATGACGCCTCCCTTGTGGAGCGCATGGGCGTAAAGGTTAGCATCATACCCGGCAGTCGCAGCAATATAAAGATCACCCATCCAGATGATCTGAAGCTCGCCCGCACTTTGCTGCAAAAAGGCATATTCGATGATTAACCCGTGCCTTTATTTTTGAGGGAATAGCGACTCCATTTGGGCGATGACTTCGTGGGGTGTCTGAACGGTAAACAGCTCGCCGGCATTCAGATAGCGTTGAAACATTTCCTGAACTTTAAAATTCAACAGAATCACCGGTCGGCCGCTTTTAAGCGCCAGGGCAATCTCCGAAATGGTACCGGTGCCGCCGGCGCAGGCGACGACGACGTGGCTCGATAGCACATTAATGCAGTTGCGTGCGTTGCCCATTCCCGTCAAAATGGGAATTTGAATAAACGGTGAGGCCCCCCGGGTGGTTTCATCGGGTAAAATGCCGACGGTCACACCGCCGTTTTCTCTGGCGCCTTTGGCAGAGGCTGCCATGACGCCGGCATCGCGGCCTCCATTTAAAAGAATCCATCCCCGGGCAGCAATCAAGCTTCCTAGCTGATAGGCGCTTTGACCTGTCTCGTGATCGACACTGCCGCCTCCCATAACACCGACAATTAACGGATTTTACATCGCAAACCTCCTGTCTCAACAACGGTTAAACCCGGTTGACACATGCATTTGATAGACTTAACATATTATTTCCATTATTTTGATAAAACACTATCTTAAGTGTTTCAACGCAAAAAGGAAGGACAGAAGATGCAAGATACCTCTCAAATGGATCCCAGACAAAGCGAGATGGCCAGTCAGGCCTATCTGCAGCAGCTGAAAGCAACATTTGATCAGTTGCCCAATGACATACCGTTGTACCTGTTCACCGCCAAGGGGCATGAAGATGTTTTTACGCATGCCAACCGCGAGGTGATACGCGCCTTCCGGCAGCTGACCGACAAAATCACCCTGCGCGAGCATGATATGGATCACGAGCTGGCCAAAAAATGGAATGTGACCCACTCCCCTACGCTGGTGATCGCGCCGGAAAAATTTGCCATCCATTGGCTCGGGGCGCCCATGGGTGAAGAGGCCCGCACCTTTTTGGAGATATTGATTCTTATTGGTCTGGGACAGAGCCAGCTGAGCGATCAAGCCTTAAAAGTTTTAAATAAAATTGATGCGGACAGACATATCAAAATTTTTGTCAGCCCAACCTGCCCGTACTGCCCCCAGCAGGCCATTAACGCGGTCAAGGCTGCAATTGAGATGCCGGATAAGATTTCTGTGGAGATTATCGATATCCAGAGCGAACCGGAGCTGGCCGATCAGTATTCGGCTCAGAGTGTTCCCCAGGCATATGCCAACGATGTTTTGATCGGTCAGGGCGCTCAACCGGAAGAAGTGTTTATCCTGTCGCTGGAAAAATTAGAGGCTCAGACCATATTTATCCCCGACAGTGATGCCGAGCTGGTTGAAACCGATTTGTTAATAGTCGGCGGCGGGCCGGCCGGATTGACTGCCGGTATTTATGCGGTTCGCAGTGGTTTGCGCACGGCCATTGTCGAGCGCGACGCGCTCGGCGGGCAGGTCGCCACCACCCCTATTGTTGAAAACTACCCCGGTTTTACGTCGGTGGGCGGCAAATCACTGGTGGATATCATGGTCAGCCATGCCCTGCAATATGTTCAGATTTTTCAGGGAGAAGCGGTGGTGGAAATAAAGTCCGGTCCGCCATTTAGCGTCAAAACCAACCGTCGGCAATTTAATACCAAAACGGTTCTATTGGCCACCGGAGCCAGTCATCGGCATTTGAACATTCGCGGCGAAAAGCGCTTGGCCGGCAGGGGGGTCAGCTATTGCAGTACCTGCGACGGGCCGCTGTTTAAAAACAAAAAGGTAGTCATGGTGGGCGGCGGCAACAGTGCTGTGACTGAAGCCTTGCACCTTTTCCACATGGGTATCGATGTTACCCTGATCCATCGGCGTGACAAGCTGCGCGCACAGGAATTTTTGGCCCAACAATTATTTGACAACAATATCCCTGTGCTGTGGGACACCGAGGTCAAAGAAATTCGCGGCGAAGAGCGGGTCAGCGAAGTGCTGCTGGTCAACAACAAAACCGATGAAAAAACCGAATTTAAAACCGACGGCGTCTTTATCGCCATCGGCTATGAGCCGGCGGTGGAACTGGCCGAAACGTTTGGTCTCAAAATAAATGAGGACGGCTATATCCAGCAGGACGGCAAACACCGCACCTCTATTCCGGGCATATATTCAGCCGGAGACGTGGAAGGCGGTTACAAGCAGATCGTCACCGCATCAGGTCAGGGCGCTGAAGCCGCCATGACCATTTTTGAAGATCTGATTAATCCGTATTGGCTGGATGGGAAACAGAATTAAGAGGTGACGGTAAAATACACGGGATGAGCGTTGACCGTAGCATTGCTCACCTTTAAATTTCAATATTTAGAATTATGGATTAGCATATTGATGACTAAAACAAGGCAGGGTCCAAACGATCCTGCCTTGTTTGTTTCTTCATCCAGTTAAGCCAAGGCAATTTGTTTGACATCAAACGGGATTGTGAATATTGTTTTTTGGCTTGCGAAAGTCCCCCTCAACAAACCTACCACGCACAAGCATTGCCTTATCAACGCTCGGAGGAGAGATATGCAGCACAATCTTACAAAAATCAGCTTTCTAGTGACGTTCATTTCAATTGGGCTACTGCTAGTATTGGCGGAAATTCAGGCCCAACAAAGTACACCTGCCACAGTAGCGACCGCTACATCCAAAAGCCTAACCATCGATGCGCTCAAAAACCGGCGGGCAGCCATTGACAAAATGACAGATATCGATGCGACGCTTAAGGCCGAAAGCCTTAAGTTTCTTGATAATGCGATGGCGGATCTTAAATTGGCCGACGGATTTAACACCAAAGCACAGAACCTGTCTCAGCAGATAAAGACAGCCCCCGGACGCTTGAAAATTTTACGCCAAGAGTTGAGAAAGCCGCTCCCAACCATTGAACAGATAAAAAATAAAGCGCAGCAAATGGACACTGCGGCTCTTGAACAAAAGCGCAACCTGGAGGAAGCCGATCTGGCCAAAGAGAAAGGCAAGCTGCAAGAATTGAACGACCGTTTAACAGCCGAAAAAAATACCATCAATCAAGCATCTGAAAAAATGGTGGATGCTACCAGGCGTCTCAATGAGCTTCAGGCAGATCTGACGACTCTAAACGATGTTGCCGAAGACGATATTGGCAACTATACCAGAATGCTCAGCCTTCGGTCTGAGCGTGAAAAATTAAGAGCCGAGAGCGAATTTAACGAGCTGCGAAAGCAAAGCCACAATTTGCTGGTCGAGCTGTTTGGTATGGAAATCGACGTCGCCCAGAAAGCAGTGCAAAGCCGCTCGACACTGTTGAGCGTATGGCAGGCCGAAGTTCAACAACGTCGTCAGCAGGAAGCCGCTCAGTCGCGACAAGATGCTCAGGATGCCATGGGCCTGACACAAACGCTGCCCAAAATGATCCAGGATCAGTTTGATCTCAATATTGAGCTGAGTACTGAGTTGGAAGAGATCACCCGGGAAGAGGCCACTCTTATCCAAAGGTATGAAGATTATCAAGCCCGCTTAAATGCGCTGGAAACCGATCTTGCTACAATTAAAAAAAGATTTGAGTTGACCCAGCTCAGCGAGACCATGGGACTGGCGATGCGCAAAAAACGTTTAAACCTGCCTTCAGCCGATCTGTATATTGCGGATGTTGAGGCCCGTGAGAGCAGAATGAGTGAAATCAGTGAAAAACTGATTGACTTGGATGAAATGTTGCGTGAATTTTCATCCCCCACAGCGCTGGTTCAACGTCTGGTGGGTTCGGTCAGTTTTCTTTCGGATGTTGATCGCCAATCCTTTGATCTGAAAATTCAGGAATTGATCGCCAATCGCGTCGAGATCCTCGAAAAATTGAAATCCGGCTACAATCGGATCTTCAGGCTTTTGCAGGATATTGAGTTTACCACCCAGACCATCGTTGTCACCACTAAAAATTTTGGTGAATTTCTCGACCGCCATCTGCTCTGGATTCGCAGCTCCAAATCATTAAGCCCAAATGATCTGCTTAATGTAAAAAATGCTATCGGGTGGTTTTTTGGGCCCGATGGCTGGCGTCAAAACTGGCAGGATTTAAGGCGTTCGCTGCAGCGTCACTGGTTTTTATGGTCGATCGGAATCATCATCGCGCTGGTTCTGGTGTTGGCCAGGCAGCGGGAAGTCGGAAAAATAAGCGAAATTAACGCAAGTGTGCAGCAGCACCCTTTACAGGATTCGATCTCCCTGACGCTCAAAGTACTATGGCTGACCGTGCTGCTGGCCACTGTCTGGCCTTTCATCATGGCGTTTCCGGCATTCGTGATAACCAAACTGGCGCAAACCCAGCCCCATACCCGAGGGGCGGCCGGCGGTCTGTTAGAGGCCGCGAAATCATTGTTTGTCTTGGGATTGGCCTACCATATTTGTCGCAAAGATGGTCTGGCCCAGGTGCACTTTCGCTGGAATGAGTCTGTTCGCAAAACCCTAAGACAGAATTTGAATTGGTCTATTCCGATCATCGTCGGGTTTAGCTTTATTGTAGCTGGTATGGCGGAGATTCCGGAAATTGAATCTGGAGATGTGCTTGCCAAAATTGCTCTGGTTTTCATATCTGCTGCCACAGCCATATTTTTTGCCCGGATTCTACGCTTCAAGGGGGGGATCACCTCGCTGCTGATTCAGAAATATCCCAAAAACTGGCTGACCCGATTGCGTTATGTCTGGTATCCGTTGATGATTGCTGTACCGGTGGTGACGATTTATCTTGCCGTTCAGGGATACTATTACTCTGCGCTTGAAATACATCATCTCATACGTCTAACCGCTGCTCTGGCCTTTGGTCTGGTTGTTTTCAACGCACTGGTGCTCAGGCTGCTGATGCTGACCCGACGGCAAATTGCACTGAAAAAAGCGCGCTTGGCTCAACAGCTGCTAAAGGAAAAATCTTCAGGCCAAGATTCTGATTCCACGACTGCAACGACCGACGCTGAACCGTCACCGTTAATGCAATCCACCATCGACATGGGTACGATTGATGATCAAACCCGGGCGTTAATCAAAACAGTCATTTTCATTCTGGCTGTTGCGGGCCTTTGGAACATCTGGGCACCGGTTTTCCCGGCGCTGGGAATTTTACAAAATGTTACTCTCTGGAGCTACACCACTGTAATTGACGGCGTCAGCCAGCTGCAGGCAATTACATTGGCCGACGTTGTTGTTGGTGTCATTATCATTACGATCACGATAATCGCTGTTCGCAATCTGCCGGGGTTGCTGGAAATGATTCTGTTGAACCGACTGCCTCTGGATCCAGGTGCCCGCTATGCCTACGCTGCGATCAGTCGCTACACGCTAACCGCTGTAGGCGCGGTGATTGCTTTAAACACTCTGGGCATTCGCTGGTCAAGCCTGCAGTGGCTGGTGGCGGCCCTGGGTGTGGGCATCGGTTTTGGGCTGCAGGAGATTATCGCCAATTTTATCTGCGGCCTGATTATCCTGTTTGAGCGCCCAATCCGGGTTGGTGATATTGTTACCGTGGGCACCACCGATGGGGTCGTGACCAAAATTCGCATCCG